>PWNY01000224.1 GCA_003557805.1 Bacteroidales bacterium
AATAAATGACGCAATGTCATCAACCGAGGCAAAAGAGTCGTACAGCTGTATCCTTGGCTCTGTTCCAAACACCTGGCTCTGCAAAGGTGGTCCAATGTATATGAAGCTTACCAGTGAGCGCCTTTCCAGCTGCTGTATCTCGGTTGCAGACGGAAGTGATGTCCTGATGTAAAGAGTCGTCTCCCTCATCACGGTTGTAACCATGAAGAAGAACAGGAGCATGAAGATAATATCAGGCAATGAAGCCGTGTTGATCTTTGGTGTACCTTTTCCACCTTCTTTTCTGAATCTTGCCATAGTCTTACCTGTCTCCTATGTCTTTTGGTTCCGCCTCAGATATCGCCATGGGCACAGCTTCCCGAACCGCAGCCACCAGTGCTTCGTCAGTGAGATCACGGAAGGCTCTTCCAAAGTACTCTCTTGACACCTGGTCTCTTATCTCCCTGACAGCGGCTGCTAGCTCGTTCTGAACTGAAATGTACATCTCGTATGATGTGCCCCTGTCGTTCTGAAGCGATATAACGCCCCTTGACACCTCGATCTCTCCAATGTGTTCAATATTCCGCATCTCTTTGACGGGCATGTTGGGGTCGTTATCCGGGTTTAATAAAAATTCTTTTGCTTGTTCTCGTAATGTATTAATGTTGCCCGGTTCACCTTCTACCAGTAGACGGTCCTGTGCGTCGACAAGCACGACGAACACGTTCCTTTCTCTTACTGGTGGTGGTTCCGGTGCGTTTGGATCAATGGGTGGCGGCAACATCCTGTTGATCCCCGTGTCAACATCCATAGTGGTGGTAACAAGGAAGAAGATCAGCAGAAGGAAGGCAATGTCAGCCATCGATCCGGCATTAATCTCAGGGGTCATTCTAGCCATAGAAAGATCTCCTATTTAGATGATTGTTACTTATCTGAAGTATTTGTATATCTCCGTAAAAACAGCTGAAATCAGGCCAAGTCCGACCAGGATCATTGTAGCTGTTATACCACCGCCTACCCATTGCGAAACGGTCGGTGTGGCATCGGGATAAGGTTCATTGGTGCTGATGGAATATGAAAACAGGATTATAACCACCAGTACCCCTAAACCGATCAGGGCTGGAACCGCTTTCCTTATATTCCCAAACATATGGTATATGGAAAAAAGGATAGCAGATAACGCAGCCAGACCCAGCAGGCCATAGGTGACATACATTCCAATGTTAATTAGCGTCTCGTTCATACTGCTATTGGGTTTTTACTTTTTGTACTTGATTAAGATGTCCATGAAAGATATTGTAGCATCTTCCATTGTGTTGACCATGGTGTCGATCTTTGATACAATGTAGTTGTAGAAGATCTGCAGGATTACTGCAACGATAAGACCGAATACAGTGGTCAGAAGGGCCACCTTAATACCATCGGCAACAATAGTAGGTGAAATGTCACCGGCACGTGCGATAGCGTCGAATGCACCAATCATACCAATTACCGTACCCATAAAACCAAGCATCGGGGCAATGGCGATAAACAGCGATATCCAGGTAAGGTTCATCTCAAGACGTCCCATCAGAACACCACCGTATGATACGATCGATTTTTCAACAACTTCCATTCCTTCATTGTACCTGTCAAGACCCTGGTAGTATATGCTGGCAACCGGCCCGCGAGTATTCCTGCAAACCTCTTTTGCTGCATCTACACCACCTGTTTTAAGGGCATCCTCAACCTTGTTGAGCAATTTGGTCGTATTTGTAGAGGAAAGGTTAAGATAGATGATCCTTTCAACACAAAGGCCAAGGCCAATGATCAAACACAACAATATAATGCTCATAAATGCAGGTCCACCCTCAATGAACTGTTCTTTTAGTATGTAGTGGAAGCTCTGGTCACCGTAATCAGGCTCAAGCTCCTGGCCCATCATATCCGCAGGATCAGGGTCTGTTTCCTGAATATCAACCACTTCTTCCGTTTCAGCTTCCTGTCCCTGGTCCTGCGCCATTGCTATGGTATTGAGACCAAAGGTGAGCATCCCTGCTACTGTCAAAAAGACGAATAATTTTTTCATAACTGATTCTGTTGGTTTTTGTTTGAACGATAATTGATTAACTGTGTAATTTTCGCATTAAGTTGGTTTATACTTAGTTAGCGGAGAGAAAGGGATTCGAACCCTTGATCCGCTTTTGACGGATACACGCTTTCCAGGCGTGCGCCTTAGACCACTCGGCCACCTCTCCCTGATTACACCACCGCCTGTAGCCTTGTTTTTCAAGCTGCTAAAATACAAAAAAATTAAACAATACGCTTTTAAACTTTTATAATTTTTTAAAAAGCGGACAAAGCTTTTTCCACAGCTTCAAATATTGGCTGATTACTGATCTGCTCGCCTACCGCCTTGTCCATCCAGTGCCTGGGTGTCAGCTGGCCGATTGAGAAAATCCTGAGTTCCTCTTCAGCAAAGTCCCTGTCTCTGATATAATCCTCAATCTGGAACATGATAAGTCTTCCGTATGGGTATGCTGAAAGGTACAGGGGATAGGATATCATATGTGAATAAATGGCAAGCAGCGGAACGTCCTCTTCACCGAAAACGTCTGCATAGTATTCATTCCAAACCTCTATGGCAATTTTAATAACAGCCTCCTTGAGCTCGCCTGCAGTTGCCCCGGGGTTGTCATACAACCATTTCCAGACTCCCATATCCACAAGAGATACACCCATCATCTCATAATTATCCCAGAAAACATCCAGTACCTCAAGGTGCTCCTGCATGGGGTCATCCTGCCTTATACCCAGGAACTCCATGTCCCGGCGCTGGTACATAAAGGCGAGTGCCTCTGTAAAGGCCGTGTTGGGTATTCCTTTTACAAAATAGTTGTCCACAAAATGAGTGCTTATTGTCTGTTCAACATTATGACCAAACTCATGCACCGCAATATTGTATCCCTTGTAGTCCATTCCGTCAGAACCAATCCTGGTGCGCAAATGCGAAGGCATCTCACGCATTGATGCCCCCCACGCATGGCCTGAGCCCCTGGCAGGGTCAACCTCTATCTTCCCAGCTATGAAGTCTGCCATTTCAGCTGTGTGGCCGAGTTCCCGCAGGATACGCGGCAGGTCACGGTTTAATGCCTCAGCATCCGGATACCTGCTTTTTGTGATGCGGTCGAGCTCCTCTTCTGAGATGCCGCTCCTTGCCTTGAAGCCATCGTACCAAAGATCGTAGGGACGCAGATCCCTCCCCATGCGCTCCCTGATCAGTTCCGCACACTGCTTTACAAGCGGGGATGCAGCATATTCACGGAACAATGCCTCGACCTCTTCCTGGGGGATCTCCATACCCGCATCAAAGCTCCTTTTTATATAGGTGTCCAGCTGGGGATAATAGGGGTCCATGCTGTTAAGCCCCCTGAATACGTTAAGAAGATGTTCGTAGCGCCTTGTGCCTTCAGGAACAGGGTCTGCCTGTTCACCATCTTTCCACAGTTCATTGGTGTAGGGGTTCCATTGGTATTCGCCTGAGTTTATTACCTGCTCAGGAATATCCTGGTTTATGATACGAAGCATTACCTTGTAGAGCATCTCCTTTTTCTCTATCCCGCCAGGCTGGCCGTAATTTGAACGGATCTCGTCCCTGAGGTTCCAGTGGGCGAGAAGCGTCATACCTTCGGGGAATATCTTTTCCCCGTCTTCATTGAGCAGTTCACCTGCATAAATATTGTATTCAGCTATATACATGTCCGTTTCACTGCTAACCTGGCTGTATTCCTGGATTAACCTTGTGGGCACTCTCGCGGTGAAGTAATCACCAAGCCTGGCATATCCCCACTGGCGGTCATTCCATTCTCCGCCGAGTTCGTTTTTCTCTGCAAGTGTGTATTGTGGGAAATTCAGTGCTATTAAGAATGCTATTTTATTATTGTACAAATCGTCCTGTATATGGGCCGAGGGGCTGTATGCGGAAAACATCTGGTCTATGCGGTGGATCGGCCCCCTGTCCTCATGAATCTGCCTGTTCAGTTCTAGGTTTATCCTGTTCATATAACCGTACAGGTGTTCAAAATAGTGGGCAAGGCGGTCGAACACCATGTCCAGTTCCTGGCTGTCACTGATGAATGATTGTTTGCAAAAAGACTCAAACTCTGAGGCATCACCGTCGCTTGCCCTCCATAATGAGGCAACCTGGCTTACACCCCTTCGTATCCTGTCTTCATGTTCCTGGCCGTGATCGCTGATAAGATCTTCAATCACTGTCTCCATTGCTTTGGTATCAATAGGTGAAATGTCATTGTTATCTGCCGGTGAACCACATGCGGAAAAGATAATGGCAACCGATAGCAGAAATATCACTTTTTTCATGATCTGTTTGATTTTTGGTGAGTTGTGATGTCATATTTCTGCAAATATACATTTATTGTTAAAAGTTATCTCCCGGCCTGAATATCTTTTTTATATCCCCGGCAATTATGTATATCCCGGGAAGAAGGATCAGAGTCAACAGTGTGCCGAAAAGCAGTCCTCCACTTACAGTGAGAGCCAGGGGCTGAAGGAGCTCCCCTCCGGAACCCATTGCGAGTGCAAGGGGCAGCATACCTGTAACAGTTGTAAGCGTGGTCATTATCACGGGCCTAAGCCTGATGGTTCCCGCCTCCCTGATCGCATCTCCAGCCTTCAATCCTTCATCTACCTTATCGTTTGCAAAAGCCACCAGCAATATTGAGTTGTTTACAAGTATTCCCACCAGGAAGATCATACCCAGCAGCACGGGAGCGCTCAGTGAAGATGATGTAAGGTAGAGTGTAATTACCACCCCGGTAATTGAAAAAGGAAGGACAGAAAGGATGACCAGTGGGCTTGACACCTTTTCATACTGTACGGCCATTACCACGAATACGAAGAACACCGCGAGTATTATTGCAAGCCTCATGGACCTGTTGGTTTCGGCAATGTTTTCTGCAGCACCCCCGTATACTATATTATATCCCTCCGGCAGCTCGAAATCAGCCAGGGCCTCTTCCACTTTTTGCTGAACCTGGCCCACGGTGGCCTGCTCCAGGTTTACTGTGCCATTAACCCTTACTATTCTTATCTGGTTCAGTCTTTCAATATGTGCAGGTCCGGTCTCTTCCCTGAAGTCTGCTATGCTGCCAAGGTTTATTTGCCTGCCAAGGGCATCGGTCAGGGGAAGGTTTGCCATTGCGGTTGCAGATCCGGTTATAGTGCGGGGCATTCTCACCCTGATATTGTATTCAAATCCGCCGCTTACATATTTGGTAGGTACTGTGCCATCTATCGCCGCCCTTATTGTCTCACCCGCACTTGCTGCAGATATACCCATGTCAGCGGCCCTCTCCTCGTCAAGCCTTATGATTACCTGCGGTATCCTTTCGTCCCTTCCTACCTGAACGCTGCCAAGCCCTTCAATACCATCAAGGACGGCAAGTATCCTGCGTGCATTCTCTTCCAGCACCTCGAGCTCTTCACCGATAATACCTACCGATATATCATCATCCACCACCGAGGTCCTCAGTCCCTCTATCCTGGGCCCCCTGATCCTTTCCTGGGTGAATGCTATGCCAAGCTCCCTGACTTTGCGGGAAAACTCTGATACCCAGCGTTCGGCTGAATAACCTCTTCTTTCACCTGGGGGAACAAGCTGTACAACCATATCTATCATCCCTCCCCTGATTGAAAGTTGTCCGCCCCGGAAATAGCCCCCGGCAGTGCTGTAATAGGTTTCGACATACGGCATTTCTTCAATCGCTTCCTCAATAAGTATTGAAACATCCCGGGTGGGCCCAGGAGCTGTTCCCAGTGGAAGCAAAAAGCGCATGGTGATCCTGCCGTCATCAACCGGTGGCAGAAATTCACTTCCCATGCGTCCTGTAAGCCATATGCTCCCTGTCAGAACTATGACAGCACCGGCAAGCAGATAGTACCGTTTTGATATCACCTTTGGAATTATACCAGTGTAATATCTGGTTAGCCTTTGCATCAGGCCTCCCGCAACACCCTTGTTTGATTGAGGCCCGGAAACCTTTGAAGTAAGGGCATACAGCGAGGGCACCAGTGTCAGTGCTGCGATAAGCGATGCCAGCACGGCAAAAGCAATAGTGAGTATTAGCTCCCTGAATATCATAGCGGCAAGACCTGTAAGCAACAGGAATGGCAAAAGTGCTGCCAGGTTAGTTGTCGTTCCCGCAAC
>PWNY01000376.1 GCA_003557805.1 Bacteroidales bacterium
ACGTCAAACTTGTTGGAATTGTAGCCAGCCAAATCGGCATTATGGAAGAAACTGTCAAGAGTCGGAGCAAGCTGCGCAAACGTAGGGGCGTAGGCCACATCCTCATCCCTGATACCATGAACAGATGTCGCTTCAGGAGAGATCGGAATAGTTGGGTTTATACGCTTTGTAAGCGTTTCTTCACTGCCATCCGGAGATACCTTAAAGATACTTATTTCTACTATCCGGTCCTTTACAACATTGGTGCCGGTAGTTTCCAGGTCAAAGAATGCCAGTGGGCGGCTGAGGTTTAACTGCATTTTGTACAAACTGGTTTTGTGGATACGATACTGTTATTAATGCGAAATTACAATAAATCCACTACAGTCTGGCTATTAAATTTCCCGTCCGGTGTCAAATTCCTCCAGGTATTTTGCTATACGGTCGAGAAACATACCCCCAAGTGCTCCGTCAACGATCCTGTGATCGCAAGACAGCGAAAGATCCATCCGGTGCCTGATGCCGATAGTGTCTCCATCGGCTGATTCTATTACTACCGGTTTTTTCTGGATCAGCCCGACTCCCAGTATGCCTACCTGGGGCTGGTTAATGATAGGGGTGCCCATAGTGGCACCGAAGGTACCGAAATTGGTAAGTGAAAAGGTGCCGCCCTGTATCTCCCCTGGCTTAAGCTTGTTACTGCGGGCCCTGCCGGCCAGGTCATTAACCTCTTTAGCAATACCAATAAGGTTCTTTTGATCAGCGTTTTTTACAACCGGTACTATCAGGTTGCCGTCTTCAAGGGCAGTTGCCACACCTACGTTTATATCCTTTCTCTTAATTATACTGTGACCATCCAGGGATACATTGACCATTGGGTAGTCACGCAGAGCCCTTGCAATTGCCTCAACGAAAATGTGGGTAAAGGTGAGTTTTTCGCCCTCTTTTTCCAGGAAGTCCTTTTTTACCATGTTTCTCCACCTGACCACCTTTTCCATATCCACTTCCCTGAAAAGTGTGATATGTACCGAGGTGTCTTCTGACATTACCATATGGTCGGCAATGAGCTTGCGCATGCGGTCCATTTCAATGACCTCGTCCTTTTCACCGACGTGGACTTTTGCTGCCTTTGGCTTATCCGGGGCCGGTTTTTCCCCGGTTTTTGGTTCCGCCTTCTTGCCACGGTTTTCAATGTATGCAAGGAGATCATCCTTGGTCAGCCTGCCGCTTTTGCCACTGCCGGCGATAGAGTCAAGCTCTTTTGTGGATATATTCTCTTCCTTTGCGATGCTCCTTACAAGAGGAGAGTAGAACCTGTCTCCTTCACCCTTACGGCTATCTTTTTCCTCAACCTTTGCAGAACGGGCTTCTTTATCCTCTTTGTCCTTCTCTTCATCTTTCTCTTCCTCTTTTTCTTCCTCTTTTCCTTCTACCTTCTCTTTTGCAGCAGATGGTTCATCTTCATCCTTTTCTTCAGCTTCTGCTGGTTCATCGCTCTTTTCACCGTCTTCCGGCTCGGTTTCGATTATTGCTATCACCTTGTCCACCTCGGCGGTTTCCCCTTCTTTAAAAAGCTGCTCCTTCAGAACTCCCTCCACGGGGCTTGGTATCTCAGAGTCAACTTTGTCGGTTGCGATCTCAAGGATTGGGTCATCCAGCTCTATGTTGTCGCCTGGTTGTTTAAGCCACTTGGTGATTGTGGCTTCGGTGATGCTTTCTCCCAGTTTGGGCATTTTTAATTCAAAATTGGCCATTTATCAAGGTTTTTCGGGTTCTTTCTTAAAACTATAATTGGAAACAAAAAACAGAATAAAAAGTTTGATCATACGGATGTTTCAGCCTGCCTTTCTGCCAAGCAGCCTGTAGGCTTTTATCAAAACCTGGAAGTCGTTTTCGACCTTATAGTCCTTTGCATAAAGGCTGTTCAGGTTATTCATGGTATCCTGGTCAAGTACCTTCCCGGGTAATGCATCCCCGGGGTTCAGCACACTTTTCTTTATTCGTGGAAGTTTATCAATAACCGGGGTTCTGTGGTAACCTACCCATGACCTTCTTCCGGCAATGACAAGCAGCAGGTTTTTTAAAAAGCCTGAACGGTTTTTTTGTGTCAGCAGGTGAACCGGCAGTGTGAAAAGCAGAAGCATGGATACTGCAAGGTCAAAAAGCCTTTTGTTGCGTTTGTTTGCCGGCAGGTTTACCGAATTGACATTGATGGCGAACATCTCATCGAAGGTATCTATACTGTTGCTGCCGATTATATAGAGGCTCTCCGGGGGTGCTATCTTGAATACGACCTGTTTGTCCTGCAGCATGGACATATGGTCAATGATCTTTTGCGAGGGCATGTTGCCGGCACAGAATATCACCTCGTTTATACGGTAAATATCTATTATTTCATTTAACTGGCCGATATGACCTAATGAGCCATTAGTTCTTGGTGTATCATTTTTTGTTGATACAAGGCCTATAAAGCTGGCATTGCTCCCCTGCCGCATCATCCTCAGTATCCTTCCGGCCTCATTGCCCTCACCTGCAATCAGCACCCTTTTTTGTACCGGCCCGCCAACATGCAGTGTACGGTGTTTAACCAGTGTATGTAACGTCCTTGTGAGTATCATCGAAAATAGAGCCCAGATGCTGCCCAGCAATATCAATGCCCTGGAGAACCTCAGATGCACGGGCAGAAGGGCGTATATTACCAAAATGGCAACTGTGCCTATACCAATTCCCCTTACAATCCTGAAAAGGCTTAGCGGCCGGTCGTAACCGCCGCTGATGTATACCGAAGCCAGCCAGGTCAGTATATAGGCAGGTACCATATAAAGTAAGAACTGTGGGGGGTAATTCGCAGAATCGGGTGCCAGCACCTGGTGCCCCCAGTAATTCGTAAGGTAATAGAACCCCCCGAATATTACAGCGGCATCCGTTACCGGCCAAGATATTCTCCTGATAAAGCGGGCCAGCAGGGCAATGAAAGCACGGAAATATACCGCCAGGTTGATCAGCATCGAGAAAATCCTCGCGTTCTTCTTTGAAAAGTGCTTCCTGGCAAAGATTATCATTGCATTGTAGAAGACCAGCACATAGTTTACGGAGCTTTTCTTGGTACTTTCACCCTTGTAATGAATGATGCGGGTTTCAGGGAAGTAGTAGTTGTTATATCCGGCCTTCATGATCCGGTGCGACAGATCAATATCCTCGCCGTACATGAAGAACTCCTCATCCAGGTGCCCTGTTTTCTCAATGGCCTCAGACCTTAAAAGCATAAAAGCCCCTGACAGCACATCAACCTTATGTGTCTTGTTTTTGTCAAGGTAGCCAAGGTGGTATTTCCCGAAGAATCTTGACCGGGGGAAAAGTGCTGAGAGTCCGAAAATTTTACAGAATGCTACTCCTGGTGTTGGCAGCCCCCTTTTAGATTCAGGTAAAAACCGTCCCTGCCCGTCAACCATCTTGACTCCCAGGGCCCCTGCATCCGGGTGACTTTCCATGAACTCCACAACCCTGGGCAGGGTATCATCCTCAACAACTGTGTCGGGGTTTAGAAGAAGTATATAGCGGCCTTTTGCCAAACGGATAGCCTGGTTGTTGGCTTTGCTGAACCCCAGGTTTTTTTTGTTTTCTATCAGCCTGACACCGGGGAAGCGCTCCCTGACCATTTGGGCAGAACCGTCGACCGACTGGTTGTCAACCACAAATACCTCCATTTCAAGCCCCTGGCCTGACCTGAACACCGAACTTAGGCATTGCTCCAGGAAGTATTTCACATTGTAGTTTACTATTACAACAGACAGAAGCATTGGCAGGTATTTTTCCTACGAACTAAAAATAATGGCCCGGGCAATCACCTTATGCTCGGTTTGTCATACTCGGTCCGGTGAATGATCGAGCGACCCAGGGTCACCTCGTCAGCATATTCCAGCTCATCACCTATGGCTATGCCCCTTGCGATAACAGACACTTTTATGTTAAAGGGGCTTATCTTCCTGTAAAGGTAAAAGTTGGTGGTATCTCCCTCCATTGTCGTGCTAAGTGCAAGTATTACCTCCCCGGTATCTTCCTGTTTTTCAATACGGCTTATAAGTGAGTCTATGTTCAGGTCGGAGGGCCCGATACCATCCATTGGAGATATGATACCGCCCAGCACATGATACAGCCCGTGGTACTGCCCGGTATTCTCTATGGCAATGACATCCCTGATATCTTCCACCACGCAGATTAGTGACCTGTCCCTCCTGGGGGAGCTGCATATGTCGCATAATTCCCTGTCAGAGATATTATGGCAGCTTGAACAGTATACAACGTTTTGGTGGAGGTTGACAATAGATCCAGAGAAGCGCTCAATGGTATCACTGTCCTGACGGAGCAGGTGTAATACCAGCCTCAGGGCAGTTTTCCTGCCTATACCCGGCAGCCGGGAAAACTCCTCGACTGCAGCCTGCAAAAGTTTTGATGAAAAGTTCTCCATGCCATACGGGAAACTGAAGGCCAAAGTTAATAATAAAGTATGGCTGAAAGATAAAAATCTTTCTCTATTTTTGCCCCCTGAACGCTTCGTTTAGTCCATTATGACACCACTACTGATATTTTCATCCTTTATTGTATACACCTCCCTGATCTTTCTGATATCAAGGCTGACTACCAGGAGAAGGGCCAATAACGAGGCATATTTTCTCGGTAACAGAAACTCCCCCTGGTACGTTGTTGCCTACGGTATGATAGGGGCATCGCTCTCGGGTGTTACCTTTATGTCGGTTCCAGGGCTGGTCAGGGCCGAACAGTTTTCATACATGGTGCTGGTCCTGGGATATCTCGGGGGATATGCAGTGATAGCTTATGTACTGCTGCCGGTGTACTACAGGATGAACCTTACCTCCATCTACACATACCTTGAGAAGCGTTTTGGTTTTGCCTCTTACAAGACCGGATCCTTTTACTTTATAATATCCAGGCTTATCGGCACCTCATTCAGGATGTTTCTGGTGGTGATCGTACTGCAGAGATTCGTGTTTGACAGCTGGGGGATCCCGCTTGCGGCAACGGTGGCGCTGTTTATAACCCTTATTCTGCTATATACCTTCAAGGGGGGCATAAAGACTATAGTGTGGACCGATACACTACAGACGACCTTTATGATAAGTGCCGTGGTCGTTAGTATTGTAATTATATCAAGGCAGCTGGGGGTGAGCCTGCCAGAACTTGTATCTGAGGCAGGCAGCCGCGGATATACAAATATGTTTATTACAGATATAAATGATCCCCGCTTTTTCGTCAAGCAGTTCTTTTCCGGTATGTTCATTACAATAGTCATGACAGGCCTTGACCAGGACATGATGCAGAAGAACCTCAGCTGCAGGAACCTAAAGGATGCAAGGAAGAACGTACTCAGCTTCGGCGCAATACTTATACCGATAAACCTTCTCTTTTTGTTCCTTGGTTCTGTGTTGTGGATATACGCCGGAGAGATGGGCGTGACCCTGGGCCAGGAACAAACCTCCGACGAGCTGTTTCCGACAGTGGCACTGCAATACCTGGGTGTAGTTGCCGGGCTTACTTTTTTCTTCGGGCTGGTATCAGCTGCATACTCAAGTGCAGATGGCACCCTGACCGCGCTCACAACGGTTTTCTGTATTGACTTTCTGGGGCTCAGAAGAAAACCGGGTATGACCGAGCGCAAGATAAAACAGGTGCGCTACAGGGTTCATATAGCCTTCTCCCTTCTGGTTATGCTCATCATAATAGGTTATGGTGCCATAAATGACGAGGCACTCATAAGCAAGCTGTTCACTATTGCCGGATACACATACGGCCCCCTGCTGGGCCTTTATTTTGTCGGGCTTTATACCCGCTGGAACATAAAGGACAGGTATGTGCCTGTTATTGCATTGTTATCCCCCCTGGTAAGCTACATTCTGAGTATTAACTCCAAACACCTCTTCGGAGGTTACCAGTTCGGATTTGAAATATTGATCGTAAATGGCCTGATCACCCTGCTGGGTTTGCTTGTCATTAGAAAAAAAGGCCCTTAACCGGGGAGTCACAGAAAGACAGAAATACATCTACTCCACAAAGCTAACCCAGCCGTGGGTATCCTCCTCCTCACCGTACTGTATTGCCTGAAGCTTTTTAAAGAGTTTTGTAGACCAGGGACCTGCTTCGCCCTCCTTGCCAAAGGTGTAAGTTTAGA
>PWNY01000009.1 GCA_003557805.1 Bacteroidales bacterium
TACCGATCCATTCGACGGCAAGGTTCGCATCATGGAGTTCAAGGAAATGGTACAGTCTCTCCACAGAGAGGGCATAGGTGTTATCATGGATGTGGTTTTCAACCATGTTTACGATGCTGACTCCTCCCCTTTCGAACAGCTTGCCCCGGACTACTTCTTTCGTAAAAAAAGTAACGGCAGTTACTCAAATGGATCGGGATGCGGTAACGAAACAGCATCTGAAAGGCCAATGATGAAATACTTCATGGCAGACTCACTAAAATACTGGGCAGAGGAATATCATATTGACGGATTTCGCTTCGACCTTATGGGGTTACACGATACAGATTGCATGAACTTTATAAGGAAGGAGCTGGATAAGGTCAGACCCGGGATTTTTCTTTACGGGGAGGGCTGGATAGCATCAGACAGCCTTTTACCGCCAGCAAAACGTGCCGATAAGTCAAATGCCTGGAAACTGGACCGGATAGCCATATTCAGTGATGACCTAAGGGACGGCATCCGGGGTATTTGGACAAACAGGAATGAGCCTGGTTTTATGGGAGGGGACGGCAGGATGGCAGAGAGTGTGAAGTTTGGTGTGGCAGGGTCAACCGATCACCCTCAAATTAATCCTGCCGGTGTAATTCATTCGCATACCTCCTGGGCAAAAAGTGCTGACAGGACGATATCTTACGTGAGCTGTCACGACAACCCCTGCCTCTGGGATATCATTGAAAAGAAATGCAAATCCAGCAGTATAAATGAAAAATTAGATATACAAAAACTTGCAAATGCCATTGTGCTGACATCACAGGGTGTACCCTTTTTACATGCTGGGGAGGAGATAGTCAGGACAAAAAAGGGAGAACACAACACATACAACCTGCCGGACCGTATAAACCAGATAGACTGGAACAGGAAGGATAAATACTATGATGTTTTTTGCTTTTACCGGGATATGATAAAATTAAGGAGAAACCACCCGGCCTTCAGGATGACTGATCCGGCTACGATAAGGGAGCACCTTCATTTTTTGCCCGTCAAGGATGACAGGGTAATCGGGTTCAGGATCTCAGGTAATGCCAATGACGACAACTGGAAGGATATACTGGTATATTACAGCTCAAAACCGGTAAAGAAAAAGATCCATGTACCACCGGGCGAATGGATTGTTGTAGCCACAAAATACGGGGTGAATGAAACTGGCGTGGATACCCCTGATTATGACTATATAATTGACAAGGATACCTACATACCTGCACGCTCTATACTTATTCTGGTAAATGAGGAGAGCATATAGATAAAATGGGCCGGCCTCCCTGAAGCCAACCCATTTTTCGTGTGCCCGATGAGTAATTATGATATCTCGATCTGCTTGGCCGGTTTGCGTTTGGCCTCATCTTTCTTGGGGATGGTTATCATAAGTATGCCATCCTTGTGTTTTGCCTTTATCTTTTCGGCATCGACCGCTTCAGGAAGAGTAAATGAGCGGCTAAATGATGTATAGCTGAATTCCCTGCGCATGTATCGACCCTCTTCCTTTTCCTCGTCCTTGAATTCTTTTTCGGAAGAGATTGTCAATACATTATTGTCAAGGTCAACCTTAAAATCCTTTTTGTCCAGTCCGGGTGCGGCCACCTCAATCTGGAAATCCTCATTTGTTTCCCTGACATTGACAGCCGGAGTACTTATTCCCGGACGGTCACTGAAGACGCTATCCATCCAGTCTTTGCCGAAAAATTCATCAATAAAGCTGGGCACACTTCCTGATGTTTTTCTTAACATTGGTAGCATAGTACAACCCTCCTTTATTTTTTTTGGTTTAACATCTGTTTATTCTCTATGGTATTACCATAAGTTTTCTTCAAAAGATAATTTTCAAAACCTGTGCCATTCCCACGGAAAGAAGAAAAAACAGATAACAGCATGCCATTTTGGCGCTTAAAAAAAAACAAACTACACAAGCATGCCTTTTTGTCGGTTTAGCATTAAACCCCGGCTCATTAGCGCAAAATTTCGGGATAAAAAAATCACTTACTTTTGTAACCCCTTCTTTTTAAAAAAATGTCATAAACAGAGGCTGGCCCTCTCTATTTATTATTATATGCATGATCACAGCAAAGGGATTCCCGGGGATATAATTAAGCCTGAAGTTACACGGGAAATAGATAATACTTTCCGTGTCACTCCGGGAATGGTTTTCCCGCGGATTTTGAAAATGATAGAATCCGGAAAGAATATTTGTCTCGAAGGCACCTGGGGTTTTGCAATGTCACTGCACTCCTGGTTCAAAGCGAGGATATACGAACGCTTTCCGGCCATGGATTACAGCAGCTCCCGCAAACAAATCACCGAATTAAGAAGGCTTCAGTCATATGTATGGGTAAGGATAACCGGTGGAGTAGTGAGCTTAAAAAAGGGGCCGGATAACCCGTGGTTACCTGAATTCTATCCCGGATTGAAAGAGTACCTTATTCGCCTGAGTGACTTTTTGGGTATGAACGGAGCATGGCAGTGGTACAGGAATGGCGCGCACTATGATATGCTGAATCACCCGGTTCACCCGTTTTACGGCGTTTATTTCCCCACAAGGACGGAGCACCTTCTTCTGTTTGACAATTGGCTGAAGGGCAAAGAGGGGCAGTTCAGAACTGCCTACGATATTGGAACAGGCTGTGGTGTACTGTCATTCATTATGAACAAAAGGAGAATAGGAAACATCATTGCAACCGATATTAACCCCAATGCTGTGTTCAGCGTAAATTGTGATGTATCCAGATTAAGGCAATCCGGAACACCGGTACATATTAATGCTGAAAAGGCTGATCTGTTTGGTGACCATTCTGCATCTGCCGGTGATATTGTTGTGTGTAATCCTCCCTGGATACCTGCAGCACCTGAAAAGATACTGGATTATGCAAGTTATTATCCCCCCGGGTTTTTTGACCGTCTATTCGGTGAGTTTAAGCAAAAATGCTCCAGCGGCACCACATTGGTTATACTTTTCTCAGATTTTGCCAATGCAGCGGGTATCAGCGAAAGCCACCCGGTAAGGGAGGCCTTGAATGAGAATAAAAATTATTTCGTACCAATTGAATATGAAAAATCAGCCGTAAAGCAAAAATCAAAAGGCAGGAATAAATCATGGATCAACCAGGTGCGGGAAAAAGAGAGTATTGAAATATTTGTTATCAGACGAGCTTGACCCAGCTTACCTCCCGGTCAAACAAAAAGCCGAGTTTTTTTACAAGATTGATAGACTGATGGTTATGAGGTTCGATATTCACAAAGACAGGTTTTTTCCTTGCCAGCTTCTCTATAACAAGGAAACGGAGAATGCTTTCTCCGAGTCCCTGCCCCCTGTACTTTGGCACAACATGCAGAAACCCAAGGGAGGTATCATCATGGGTCAGACCCCAGCCAACAAGCTCTCCATCGATCCAGATACCTGCCGAAACATCCTTGTTGAGCCTCTCCTTTATGTAATTCTCAGAAGTAAAGTCCTTATACGCCGAATGCGTATAAATATAATTAGCCATGCCCGTCTCAAGTGATTTGGATAAATAATCAGGTGATTCAACGGCTTTGCCAGGAGGCAGGTAATACCTGTGGGTAGTAAGCTTCCACTCTATTTTCCTTACATTTGTTAGTACCGGAAGCATCCACTCCTCAACATTGGCAAAATAAAGAGTTTCATATTCAAACTCCTTCAGCAGTGCATAAAGGTCTTCAGGATTGTCTCCACAAAGGTATGCCCACAAATAATCACTGCTGCCGCACACTATTACGAAGTCGCCCTGTTTGAGCCATTTCTCCACGGGGTAATTGTCAAAAAAACCCTTTACCGGCAAGCTTTGCAACGGCTTTTTATCAAGAAACCGGTTGAGTTCAGAGTCCATATAAGCTTATATATATTTGCAGCTTCTTTTTTTTGCTTCAATATTACCCGGATATACCACGTTGTGCATCAGTTGGACGAACAAAGTGCGCTTAAAGATAGTGACATATTTAATACAAATCAACTGTAAATCTCTTTTACAGAATCCAGGATAATTACACAAGCCCTTAATACCTCTTTTTCGGTTATCAAAAGAGGTGGTGCAATTCTCATGCAGTTATCCGCAAATAAGAACCAGTCTGTCAACAATCCCCTTTCCAGGCATTTAACAATGAGCTCCCTGCAAACTTCAGGGCTTTCAAGTTCCACGGCAACCATAAGGCCTTTACCCCTAACCTTCAGGTACTCACTGCTGCTAAGCTGTTTTTTTATAATTTCTCCCTGGGCCCGGGCATTTAACCAAAGTCTATCCCTTATAATTACACCGAGGCAGGCCCCTGCAGCAGCAGCACATACTGCATTACCCCCGAATGTAGTTATATGTCCGAGCACGGGTTCACTGGTAAGTACCGACATAATATGCCTGGGGGCGATAAAGGCACCGAGGGGGAGGCCGCCTCCCAGGCCTTTTGCCAGTGTTAGGATATCAGGGACTATACCGTAGTGCTCGAAAGCCCACAGCTTGCCTGTCCTGCCCAGTCCGGCCTGTATCTCGTCAAGAATCAGCAGAGCACCAGTTTGGTCACACCTGCCCCTAAGGGCCTTCATAAAGGCTTCCCCCGGCACTACCGCACCGGCTTCCCCCTGGATGGTTTCTGCTATAACACATGCTGTGTTTTCATCTACAAGCTCAAGTGAGGCCTGATCACCGAACGGAATATGGTATACATTGGGCAGAAGGGGCCTGAATGCCCTTTTAAAGGGCTCACTACCGGTTACGCTCAGTGAACCATGTGAACTGCCGTGATAGGCATTGGTGAAGGCTACGACATTATGCCTGCCGGTGTACCTTTTTGCAAGTTTTAGTGCACCTTCAACCGCCTCACTTCCTGAATTCACAAGGTATACATTGTCAAGTTCCGGTGGCAGGTTATCAGTCAGCAGCCTTGCCAGTTCAACCTGGGGTGACTGAACAAACTCCCCGTATACCATAAGGTGCATGTAATGGTCCAGCTGATCCTTAACTGACCTGATTATTTCAGGATGCCGGTGTCCGAGTGCGCTCACCGAAATCCCGCTTATCAGGTCCAGATACTTCTTACCATCCCTGCCATACATGTACATCCCCTCTGCCCTCTCTATCTCAAGTGCAAGGGGAAAAGAGGATGTCTGTGCAAGATACCGGTAAAACAGTTCCCTGGTGTTCATAAAATCCTTTGCTTAATATCCATATTTATCCTTCCACAACGACCTTAACCTTTGCCGAATCTCATTTTCCCTGGCATTATCGCCAGGATCATATAGTATTGTACCCTTAATCCTGTCCGGAAGAAATTCCTGGAAAGCAAAGCTACCTGGAAAGTCATGTGAGTATTTATAGTCCTTTCCGTACCCTGCCTCCTTCATTAACCTTGTGGGTGCATTCCTTATAGCAAGGGGGACAGGCAGGTCCCCGGTGTTTCTTACAAGTTCCTGGGCCTTGTTTATTGCCAGATATGCCTTGTTGCTTTTAGCAGATGCAGCCAGGTAGGTAGCACATTGGGAAAGGATGATCCTGCCCTCGGGCATACCTATCATATTGACCGCCTCAAAACAACTGGTCGCCAGCAACAGTGCATTCGGATTGGCATTGCCTATATCTTCCGCGGCCAGTATCACCAGCCGTCGGGCAATGAATTTGGGATCTTCACCGCCCTCTATCATACGTGCCAGGTAATATACCGCGGCATTGGGATCACTGCCCCTTACCGACTTTATGAATGCAGAAACCACATCGTAATGCATCTCGCCAGATTTATCATAAAGGGCAAGGTTCTGCTGGATTACAGAAAGCACAAGCTCATTGGTAATAACGGTATTCTTAATGCCTGATGAATTAACTGCAAGTTCCAGTGCGTTGAGCAGTTTACGGGCGTCACCGCCAGACACCCTGAGCAGGGCCTCTGTCTCCTTCAGCTCAATTTCCCGGCCGGTTTCGCGAACCAACATCTCAATTCCCCTCTTTAGAAGCTTTAGAAGCTCTTCAGGCTCTAGATCCCTTAGTATATAAACCTGGCAGCTGGAGAGCAGTGGGGATATCACCTCAAAGGAGGGGTTTTCTGTGGTAGCACCGATCAGGGTAAGTATTCCCTTTTCTACTGCACCAAGCAGGCTGTCCTGCTGGGA
>PWNY01000200.1 GCA_003557805.1 Bacteroidales bacterium
GGGACCCTATCCCGGGCACAAGTATCAGGGAAGCCGTGGAACTGCTTATGGATGACCCTGGTACGGATGCCATTATAATGATCGGTGAGATCGGTGGTGATATGGAGGCTGAAGCTGCAAGATACATTAAAGAAAAGGGAAGTAAGCCTGTTGCCGCCTTCATAGCCGGAGCCACTGCACCAAAGGGCCGTACAATGGGCCACGCCGGAGCCATCATAGGCGGCAGGGATGATACTGCCGAGGCAAAATACAAAGTATTAAAGGAGTGCGGTATCCTTACCGTTGACTCTCCTGCCGATATAGGCAAATGCATCAGGGATGCCCTCAGCGGTAAATAAGCATGGCAATTGTTTAAAGACAGGGGAAAAGATATTTACCGGTTTTCCTGATCATTTTCATCATCATCCACAGGGAAATACTGTACAGCACCTATATCAGGCCTTGCCGTACGATCCTGACCGAAAAGATCCAGGGGTACATCCGCTGCAACTGCAGGGTTGCCTGCCCCTATTGCTGGTGAACCCTCCCCCAGCCTGAAATCATGCTGCTGGTTATCAATGAATAACGGATCCTGGTTCAACAGTGTATTTATAAGGGTTCCTTCTCCAGTATCCATTCGTGACCTGAGAAGGCAGTGATCCAGGGTAAAATCCTCACTGGTTCCCTCATAGAAGTCAAAGCCAAGTTCGTCCTGGTTGCTGCCGTAAATTATTGAATTTCCAAAATAGAGCTGTTCAAACGGCCTTATCTGGATATTTCCGTCCATATCTTCGTAATAGTTGTTCAATAGAACAGAGGGGGTGCTTCTTAAGTTGATACGGTAGTAGTTTGCTATCGTTGTATGCCTGAAAACATACCTGCCTCCAAGTGCCAGTAAAAGCGCATGCTCACCGCAATTTGCAATTGCAAGGTTCTCAGCAACGACATGTGATCCCTGGGCAAACAAACCGGCAATGCTCATATTCTTAATGACGCTGTTTTTGATTACCAGGGTTGGATCAGTTGTGCTCCCAATGGTATCTACATGAAGCCCGACACTGCCGTTCTTGATAAGCGCATGTTCGATCATATGGTCCCTGCTTGTGGCGGTGAGCCAAATTCTGCCCCACTGGCCGGGCTGTTCCCTGTAAAAGGGTTCAAGCCGGTCGCCCTGAAAACTTACAGGTTCATCCAGTGTCCCCTCAACCCTGAAGCTGGACCTTTGCAAAAAGACAAGGCTTGAGTTGTTGTGAAAATGGACCCTTGCACCCTTTCCGACCCTTAGCGTGACATCGGGAGCTACAACGGCCAGCCCGTAAACCACATACGGAAGCCCGGATGTCCATTCCGTATCTTCGGTGATAATGTGATATCCAATTCCTGAGTCCGGGTCGGTATAATTTGGATAGATATAATTGGCATCCTGCCCCCAGGCAACAAGTTTGACATCCCGCTGCGTATTGTTTGCATTGAATACTATACTGTCAACCACGGTAAGCGGCAGTTCCTGGTTTACCGGGTCAATTGTGACCTCAACAAAAACAAAAATACTGTCACGCGGCCCTATCTCAATGTCCCTTACAACTGTTCCGGATCTGCCGTCTACATTCATGCGGTAAAATGAGTTGCTGCCTCCCCCAAGTGATACCGAAGATATCCTGAGCCTCTTGCTATGATTGTTATGAACCGTGAATGAGCGTGTAGCCGACCCTCTTGATGTAAATACCGTATCGAACAAAAGGGAGTCCTGTGAGAACTTAAGCTCCACATCAGGGTCCATATAAAAATCGTCATCCCTGCATCCCGTTACTGAAGCCGCGATCACAATGATCAACACTATTATGCCAGTTACCCTAATTGATTTCATGCAATTCCAGAATATTCAGAAAGTAAACGGTAGCAACTTCTGTATGTTATAAAAGCATTGAAAAAAAGAGCAAAATACATTGCAGCAAACAAAAATAATGTAATTTTGCAGCCTAAAATAATCTATCATGGCAAAAAGTAAAAAGAGGAAAGACAAAGACGATAACAAGAATATAGTAGTTGTTGAGGAAGCACTCAGCAAATCAGAACAGTTCATAGAGCGCAACCAGAACATCATAGTATATTCTGTTGCAGTTATAGTTATCCTGATTGCAGGTTATATCGGCTACACACGTTTTATCCTCGAACCAAGGGAAAGAGAAGGTCTTGCCGAAATGTTCATGGCAGAGAAGTATTTTCAGGAAGAGGATTTCGAGCTTGCCCTTGAGGGAGACGGTGAATATCCGGGTTTTCTTGATATAATATCGGATTACAGGATGACCAGGGCCGCCAACCTGGCCCGCTACTATGCCGGTATCAGCCTGATAAGGCTTGGTGAGTTTGAAGAGGGAATAGACCACCTTAACAGCTTCAGGAAAAGGGATCAGTTGCTTGGTGCAATGGCATACGGTGCAATAGGAGATGCCTACTGGGAGCTGGGTGAACCCGAAAGGGCAGCAAGGTACTACAGGCGTGCATATAATTATGAGCCGAACAATCTGACCACTCCCCTCTTCCTGCTAAAAGCCGGTCTGCTGCACGAAGAAAAGGGCGAATACGATACTGCCCTGGAGCTTTACGAAAGGATCCGCAGGGAGTATCCCGAAAGCACAGAAGGCCGTGATATAGAAAAGTATATAGCCAGGGCCATGGCAAGGCGTTAAAAAGTCAAACAATGTCTTCAAAAAAGACCGATCTCTCTGATTATGATCATGCTTCCTTACCCGGTGGGAAAGGATTGAGGATTGGTATCGCCGTTTCTGCCTGGAACGAAGAGATAACAAATGCCCTCCTTGAAGGTTCTGTCAGCGCGCTTACCAGTAACGGTGTTAGCAGTGAGGACATTATCATAAGGCATGTCCCGGGCAGCTTCGAACTTCCACAGGCCGCTGCAATAATGATCGATTCAATCGACCTGGATGCCGTTATTTGTCTCGGGTGCGTTATCCAGGGAGAGACCAGGCACTTTGAATTCATCTGCCAGGCAGTAGCCAAAGGATGCATGGACCTGGGAATCGAGAGTGGCGTCCCTGTTATATTCGGGGTGCTGACAACTGACACATATGAGCAGGCAAAAGAACGCTCAGGGGGCAGTCACGGGAACAAGGGGGAAGAGGCTGCTATAGCAGCAATTAGAATGGCGGCCCTTCGCAAGAGCCTGGATATTTGGTTCCAATAACTGCCTGAAACCAAAAATGCATACAAAACAACCGCGAATAGTTTTCATGGGGACCCCGGTGCTTGCAGCAGAAGTACTGGACGCATTGGTGTGCGGGGGGTATAATGTCCTGGCAGTGGTAACCGCACCCGACAGACCAGCCGGCAGGGGAAGAAAGATACAGCAATCTCCGGTAAAAGAATATGCAAACCGCAATGGTATCGAAGTACTTCAGCCTGAGAACCTGAAGGATCAGGGATTTATAATGCAACTAGAAGATCTGAGGCCTGATATTCAGGTGGTGGTCGCATTCAGGATGCTGCCCCGTGCTGTCTGGAAATTGCCCGAAACTGCAACATTCAACCTTCATGCTTCCCTTCTGCCCGATTACAGGGGAGCGGCCCCGATAAACTGGACAATAATCAACGGGGAGGAACATACAGGTGTTACGACCTTTTTGATTGACGACAAAATTGATACAGGAAATATACTGCTTCAAAGGAGAATAATCCTTGATAAATTTGAAACGGCAGGAAGCCTTGAGAAGAAAGTTATAAAAGAAGGCAGGATTTTAGTACCGGAAACAATTGACGGCCTTGTAACCGGCAGCCTTAAACCAACACCCCAGGAGAAACTCATTGATAATGGCAGGGAACTCAACAGGGCACCAAAGATCTACAGGGATGATTGCAGAATTGACTGGTCACAGCCCTGCGAAAAGGTTGTTAACCTCATACACGGCCTAAGCCCCAGCCCGGGAGCATTTTGCGAATTCTGTATAAGCGAATCGCATAACAGCATAATGAAAATATTTGAGGCCAGGCCGTTAAAGACACCTCATGAACACAAACCGGGCACAGTGCTTACAGACAATAAGAGCTATATTGATTTTGCCACTCCAGATGGTTTTGTAAGGGTTCTCAAATTACAGCTTTCCGGCAAAAAAAGGATGCAGGCAGAAGAACTTTTGCGCGGATTAAGGATATCCGCCCCGAAACACCAATAAAACAGGCTGTTCTGCCAGAGTTATTAACAATAGGTGCCTATTTATTAACAAATACGCATATTTTGCGCCCTAAGCTTGCATTTTCTCTGAAATAGCCTATATTTGCAATGGTTAACGAAAACCTCTATCTCTATTATTTAACCAAAAAAATTAAAAACATGAACAAAGCAGAACTCATTGATGCTATCGCATCACAAGCAAATCTTACAAAAGCCGATGCCAAAAGGGCGCTGGATGCCTTTATTGGCGCAACAACAACAGCTCTGAAGAAAGGTCAGAGAGTTGCACTAGTTGGATTTGGTTCATTCTCTGTTGCCAAGAGAGAAGCCCGTAAGGGAAGGAACCCACAGAGCGGCAAGGAGATTACAATTCCCGCCAAAAAAGTTGTTAAGTTTAAGGCTGGAGCCGAGCTTGCTGACAAAGTGAAGTAATTTTTTCCCTTAAGGATTTTTTACATGGCCGTCCCGGTTTTTATGCCGGTGCGGCCTTTTCTTTTTATAAGCCAATAAATACACGATAATTATTATTTTTACACCTGAATAAAACACCGGCAGATGGACACAGAAAAGGCCCTCTTTAAAAAATTTGATCCCGACGGTGTTACCAACACTTCAGGTAATATTTTCGGCTTACCGTTCACCATTGAGCAATCACGTATTGTATTAATTCCGGTGCCATGGGATGTGACCGCTTCAAATTTCAGCGGTACTTCGGATGGACCCTCTGCGATACTGAGAAATTCATACCAGATTGACCTTTACGACCCGGTTGCTCCTAATGCATGGAAACAAGGTATAGCAATGGAGCAGATTGAGCATTCCGTTGCATTGAAAAACCAGGAGCTGCGAAAACTTTCAGAACGTATAATACATTTTCTGGAATCGGGTGGTGATCCGGCTGACAACAATGAAATAACCCATTTTACAGACAAAATAAACCAGGAGTGTGGCCACCTTAGCCTTGACCTTGAGAAAAAATGCCTGCAATATATCGAGAACGGGCAGATCCCTTTTTTTGTGGGCGGCGAGCACAGTATCTCTGATGGTGCTCTCCAGGCTTTCTCCATGCAGGGCAGGGAGTTCGGAATACTGCAAATAGATGCTCACGCCGATATGAGAAAGGACTATATGGGATTTAAACACTCTCATGCATCTGTAATGCGAAGGGCCCTGGAAAAGGAGGGTATATCCTGTATAGTGCAGGCCGGCATTAGGGAGTTGTGCGGTGAAGAGGCAAGATTTATATCACAGAACCACAGAAGGGTAAAGACATTCTTTGACCACGATCTTAAACAACGTATGTTCGAGGGTGAGACCTGGAGAGATATATGCAGCGAGATCGCGGAAAAATTGCCGGAAAATATCTATTTAAGTCTTGACGTTGACGGCATGGAACCATCCAACTGCCCGGGAACCGGCACACCTGTACCGGGAGGCCTTACCTATAACCAGACTGTATACCTGCTTGAGACAGTAGTCAAATCGGGAAGAAAGATCATAGGAGGTGACCTTGTGGAAACCGGACCAACGAATATGGACGGGGTTGTCTCTTCAAGACTGTTGTACAGAATTGCCGGAATGGCAATAAAAAGCAATGAATAAGGCATAGAATGAACCTGCTGCAGAAACAACTGCTCCTTGAAAATCTATCCGGTTATATCAGACCTGAAAGGTATTACAGGATGAAAAAGGTACTGGAGTACCGGACACGTCATCTGTGTGTGGTCCTGGAAGACATATACCAGTCACAGAACGCCAGTGCCGTGCTTAGAACATGCGACTGCTTCGGTGTTCAGGACGTACATATTATTGAGAACCAGAACGTATATGAGATAAACCCTGACGTAGCTCTTGGTTCATCAAAATGGCTCACCCTTTATAAATACAGCAGTCAGGAGCACAATACAATATCCTGCCTTAACCATTTGAAAGAAAAAGGCTACCGGATCGTTGCAAC
>PWNY01000264.1 GCA_003557805.1 Bacteroidales bacterium
ATGACAGAAAAACACGGCAGGGCCTGGATTCGCCAGAATGAAGACCGTGGCCCCTGGCGTTATGATGGGGAACAGAACCTTGGTATGGGGGCAGTTACGAGGATGGCATCGGTGATCTTTACCGATGATCCACTCTTTGGCCGTATCGCTTATGGGGCAAGACTTGAAGAGAATGAAGCAAATTATCATATATGGCCTGCCGATGGAGTAGGGATAAGGTTCTGGCTGATGGAAGAAGATTTTAGACTTGGTGTTGAACTGGAAAGGGATGGCTTTTCTGACAAACACCCAATAGTTGTAAGCGGCGACCTTGAAAGTATTGAGTTTACACTTGAGAACAGGAGCAAAACGCCTCACCATACCGCTCTTCTGATCGAAGGTGAGGGATACGGTGATCTGGAGCTGCTTTTCGACGGTGAGCCCGTGATCCCGGATACAGAAGTTGAAAAAACTGTCTATAATCTCAATATTGATAGTCCAAAGCATAATGTGATTATCAGAAGAAGGTAATACATCAGCAGCGGCATAAAAGCCAAACGTAATCCAATTGTAAATATATTTTACTGGCCACCCCGGGTTTTTCATTCATTTGACCCGGGGTGGTACTGTATTGACTATTTTTCAATTTTTATATTTAGACTGAGAATAAAATACGATTAATTATGAAAAATTATGCAGATTGATTCAATATTTTTACCAGAAAAGTGTTATACTTACACTTTTAAATAGTATTTCGGTTTAGTGATTATTAAGTATAGATCTGTTGACATATTTAATTACTTGATCGTTAATAACAGATTTATTGAGTTAAACAGATTTGTCGAACAAAAAAGAGGTGTTATGTAAAAATTATTGAATTGTGTTCAGTGTTAAAACTGGTTCACAAAAAGGGATCAGATTGTTATTAAAACCACAAATTAATTAGAACAAATCAAACAAAAGTAACATGAAGAAAAAACCAATGAAAAATGGCCTTGACTTGAGAAGGGTTGGATTCATTGCCGCTGCATGGATTACCAGTATGGCTTTCTTTCTGGTTATTGGCATGTCCTTTTCTTATGCCAATGCCTCAGCCGGTAATGTTTCGGCAATGCCTGACGCTTCAGCACAGCAGCAGGATATTGAGATAACCGGTGTAGTATCCGACGAGGATACCGGGGAGACACTCCCGGGTGTAAGTATTCTCGTGAAAGGAACCACTGTTGGTACCGTTACCGATATTGAAGGCCGCTACCATATTAATGTTAGTGATCCTTCTGATGTCCTGGTGTTCTCTTATGTGGGTTACAACCCGCAAGAGATCACGGTAGGTGACCAAAGGGTTATAGATGTTGAACTTTCGGTTTCTGCTGTAGCACTTGATGAGATTGTTGTGATCGGTTACGGTACGCAGCGAAGAGGCGATATTACCGGTTCTGTTTCAAGTGTGAGCGAGGATGACTTTGTAAGAGGTAATGTTCGTGACGCTGCTCAGTTGATCCAGGGCCGGACCGCCGGACTTAGGGTTGGTGTTACCAGCGGTGACCCCACTGCAGGATCGCAGATCTCACTAAGGGGTATTACCACGCTTGTAGGCGATGCCTCTCCGCTAGTTATTGTTGATGGTGTGCCCGGTGACTTAAGAACTGTGGCACCCGAGGATATTGAGTCTATTGACATCCTCAAGGACGGTGCGGCTGCTGCAATATACGGTACAAGGGGTACAAACGGGGTTATACTGATAACCACCAAAACGCCCGATGAAGATGTGAGTACAATTGAGTTTCATTCGTACATAGGTTTCCAGTCGATTGCTCGCCAGCTAGATTTTTTGACGGCAGAGGATTACCGCAGTCTAATTGCAGAAGGCCGTGATTTTAATGATTATGGATATGATACTGACTGGTTTTCAGAGGTGACCCGTTCAACTCCGTTCAACCAGACACATAACCTTCTGGTACAGGGATCTTCGGGCACTTCAAACTATACTGCTTCAATAAACTACCGTGAGTGGGAAGGTCTTTTCCTTAAGTCAGACAACACAGAGGCACGTATGAGGCTGGACGCCAACCATTCAATGCTTGATGACAGGTTGCAGCTGAATGCCAACCTGATTGCACGCCAGCAAAAATACTGGACAGGCGGGGACGGTTCCAGTTTTAATACATACGTATACCGGCAGTCAGTTATCAGGAATCCCACAGACAGGATTAAGGATGAAGACGGACTGTGGCAGGAGAGGGATAAATATTTTTATGACAACCCTGTTGCATACATCATGGAAACAGACGGCCAGAACGTTCTTCGCTTAATGCGTTTATCGGGTAGTGCAACCTTTACCCCGGTAGAAGACCTGAATATGAAGCTGCTGCTTTCAAACAGCACCAGCTCCACGACCAGGGGGTTTGCGCAGACCAAGCAGCATGTTTCAACCACAAAGTATGGCAGGAACGGTTATGCATCAAGAGGAACCGCAGCTTCAGATGATTTCCTGCTTGAGTTTACCACGGATTATGCTTTCCAGCTTGAGGATCACAGGTTCACTGCTCTAGCAGGGTACAGCTTTCAGGAGAATTCATGGGAAGATTACTGGATGCAGAACTGGGATTTCCCTACCGATCAGTACACTTATAATAATATGGGTGCAGGTAATGCGCTTACAAGGGGTGAGTCCCCGATAAGCAGTTATAAAGCTTCATCCAGGCTTATTGGATTCTTTGGACGTGTTAACTATAACTATGATGACAGGTACCTTATCATGGCCAGCCTTAGGAGAGAGGGGTCATCCCGCTTCGGTTCAGACCACCAGTGGGGTTACTTCCCTTCAATATCTGCAGGTTGGAGAATCAGCCAGGAGTCATTCATGGATGGTGTCCTGGACGGAAACATTGACAACCTGATGATGCGTATTGGTTATGGTGTTACAGGTATTGAACCTGGTAGCCCTTACCTTTCGCTGACAACACTGAGTTATGGTGCACGCTTTTACTACCAGGGTGACTGGATACAGGGTCTACAGCCTGGTCAGAACCCCAACCCGGACCTTAGATGGGAACAGAAAAGGGAGTATAACCTTGGTATTGAGTTTTCAATGTTCAACCACAGGTTTGGTGGTAGCATAGACATTTACCGCCGTTATACTTCGGACATGCTTTGGAACTTCTCGGTTCCTGTGCCACCATTTCTCTTTGGTTCAATGCTTGCAAACGTGGGTGAAACCGAGAACTCTGGTATTGAAGTCTTTTTACGTGCAGTACCGGTCAGGACCAGGGATTTTGAATGGAGAACGAACGTAAGTTATTCCACAAACGAGAACAGACTCGTTTCTCTCTCTGACGATACCTACCAGACAGATCATGACTTCTTCTCTGCTGGGCATACGGGCGAACCTGTACAGGAATGGACGCATAGGGTCCGCATTGGAGGTCCCATCGGTAATTTCTGGGGTTATAAATCAGTTGATATAGATGAAAACGGACGCTGGATTATCGAGACACCCGAGGGAGACCATATACCGATTGATGAGTCTTCACCTGATGACAAGCAGGTTCTTGGAAATGGTATTCCAAAGCATGTACTTGGCTGGAACCACCAGTTCAGGTACAGGCAGTTTGACCTTGATGTTTCAATGCGGGGTGCATTCGGGTACCAGATACTTAACTTTGCCCGCCTGTTCTATGAGAACCCCAGGATTACCCATTATAATATGCTTCAGAGCGCATTTGATGATGTTTACGGTAAGAGGGAACTCAACAATGACCTCGCCTATGTCAGCTATTACATAGAGGACGGTGATTACTGGAAAATTGATAACATAAGCCTGGGTTATACTTTTGATGTGGAACAATTGCCCAACATCAGAAATGCCAGGGTTTACGTCGCTGCCCAGAACTTCTTTACCATCACCGGATATAAAGGTATTGACCCTGAAGTTAATTTTGGCGGGTTAAGCCCTGGTCTTGACCACAGGGATAAGTATCCCACGACCAAGACAATTACCGTTGGTGTGAATATTGGTTTATAATTTTTAAAACGTAAAAAACTATGAGATATACTAAGATAATCCTGGGCATATGGATAGCACTGAGTGCGTGCTTGTTTGCCCCGTCTTGTACAGATCTTGATGAAACTGTTTATTCCACCCTGGCAGCGGAGGACTTCCAGGCAACTGAAGATGACCTTGCATCACTGCTTGGTCCTGTATATGTGCCACTCAGAGGCATGATGATGGGATGGCAGGGATATTATGATGTAATGGAAGAACCGGCAGATATTGTTGTAACACCTGTACGTCCTAATGGTTGGTATGATGGGGGGACCTATCACCGGATGCACCGCCATGAGTGGACCTTTACCCAATGGCAGCCTACGAACTTGTGGAACAATTGCTTCCGTGTTATAAACACTGCCAACAGGGTGATATATCAGATTGAAACCGATGACATTCCAATAGAAGGTACGCTTAGAGACCAGACATTGGCTGAGCTGCGCGGTATGCGTGCGTGGGCTTATTATATTTTGGTTGACAGTCACGGAAACGTCCCGATAGCAACTGATTTTGCCGATCCGGATCCTCCCCAGCAATCTACCCGTGAGCAGGTATTCCAGTTTGTTGCAGATGAACTTGTGGAGATAATACCGGATCTGAATCCCGAGGTGTCATCAGCCACTTACGGAAGGTATACCCGTTGGGCTGCATACGCCACGCTTGCAAAACTTTATCTCAATGCTGAAGTATATATTGGCGCTGCACACTGGGATAAGGTAATTGAGTATTGTGATGAGATAATAAACTCAGGAAATTATATCCTTGAACCGGAATATAAAACCAGCTTCCTTACTGAGAATGAAATATCGCAGGAGATCATATGGTCGGTACCTTATGACGATGTGCTTGCCACACAATGGAACCAGCACATGAAAACCCTGAATCCAAACCACAGGCTGGTGCTGAACATGGAAGCACAGCCTTGGGGCGGAAGCTGCGGCGTACCACAGTTCATAGATACCTACCATCCTGATGATACAAGGAAGGAAGATACATGGATAATGGGCCCTCAGTACCACCATCAGACAGGCGAGCAGGTTCTTTATTATGACAATTACCTGCCAAGTATTGGAGGTGACTTCGGTGATATACCGACAATGGAGAATGGTTACCGTCACGGCAAATATGAAATACGTGAGGGTGCAAGATGGGCTTTGAGTAACGATTTTGTACTTTTCCGTTATGCTGATGTTTTGATGATGAAGGCGGAGGCTCTCCTTAGAAGCGGCAATGCAGACGAGGCCGCGGCACTGGTTACCGAGGTGCGCCAGAGAGCATTCCCGGATAACCCGGATGAAGCTGTTGTTACCGGTTCCGATCTGCTACAGGGAAGCAGTTATAATTATGGCTGGTATCTTAATGGAGAGGTTGTAGATCCTGAAGGAGGTGATGATATTGAATTCGGCCGTTTCCTTGATGAGCTTGGCTGGGAGTTTGCCCTGGAGGCAAGGCGCCGTCAGGATATAATCCGCTTTGGTGTGTTCCACACCAAAACATGGTTGAACCATCATCCCACCAGCATTGAGAAAGCAATATTCCCAATACCGGAGGCTGCCATGCTTACAAATCCCAACCTTGAGCAGAACCCCGGATACTAGCTTTTTTTGGTTTGTTATGGTTGGTTAGTTGTTTTTATTGGTGGAGAGGGGAGAAGGATTTTAATCCTTCTCCCTGTTTTTTTCATCCTGCTGGATTATCTGTAATCCGATTTTAATATATTTATAACAGATAAATCCCTTAATTCAATAAAAAAAGAAAAATGAAAAGAGTCGTACTTTCAGCAATTTCTGTTTTTTTATTTGCTATTGCTATGCAATCATGTAAACAGGAAGAACCAAGGGTTATACCGGATGGTCCTGAAGTTGTATCATTCAGGGCGGTTCCATTCGAACTTGACAACGTCAGGCTTCTTACCGGGCCTTTTCTTACTGCAACAGAAATTAATGCATATGCACTTCTGAACTACGAGCCAGACCGCTTTCTTGCACCATTCCGCACTGATGCCGGACTGGAGCCAAAGGCAGAACGTTACGGGGGCTGGGAGGCCATGTCACTCGTTGGTCACAGCCTTGGTCATTACC
>PWNY01000245.1 GCA_003557805.1 Bacteroidales bacterium
GGCAGGTGCCCGTGTTTTTCCTTCCACCCTTTTCGGAAAGAGAACATGCTTGGCAAGGGGCTCATAGCTTTGGTTTTAAGTGTTTGTTTTTCTGTTTTTTAGCAATCATTTTGCTGTTTTTCAGTCAGCTTGCCGGGTAACTGCCTTAAACCACTCTTCCTTGTGCTCGCCGAGACTCAATCCTGTTAAGGACTGCAGCATCTCCCTGTTTTTTACTACAATTTCTTCCTGGTCGCTGTTTTGAAGGTTTTCCAGCAGTTTTCTGAAGGTTTCAAACCCAAAGTTCTCTATCAGGTATTTGGTAAATGAGGCAGACTGTACATAAGAAACCTCAGGCCTTGAATCCGGACTTCCTATCTCCACAAAGGAGATCAACTGATCAAAAGGTATAAGGCTCTCTTCATGGATCAGCTTTCTGGCCGCCTGGTCAATGGACATGTCATTATAACCAAATGGTGCAATAGCGTCAGCACCCAGAAGCTCATCGGCATAAACTGCAAAACCTTCATTTAGCATGATTGGGGGATTCCCTATTAAACGAATAATGATGTGAGCTATCTCGTGATAGTCGGCAAGTTTTTCATTTTCATTGTAGATCTCTATAACGTTTCTTCCAAAAGCATATCCCATGCCGGTGTGTCCCGTATCAAATGTCTTGGTATGGGAGTCCGGATAAAACACCAGGCGCAGTTTATGGGGGACGTGAACATCAAGCAGGGCTGAAAGGGTGTCAAGGGCCAGTTCACGGCGTTTAATGATAATGTCAACTGAATCATTGGCGATAGATTCTTTATGAATGTACACTTCTAACCGCTCCGATGAATACCTGTTGAATACCGTGTATGGTGACCAAAGGTCAGGGAATAATTCTTTTGCGTTGTACCGCCCGGAGAAAAGGGTGTCGGTGTATTCAATATCGCAAATTGTATTGCAAAAACGCCAGTCCGGAAAATATTGCCCGTAATACAACTGGTTCCTGCTTTCTAATATCTGCCAGCGTGACAACGCCTCGCTTTTGGCCTCGTAAACTGAAAGGAAGGAGGTCCCTTGTTCAGTCAACTTAAAATATTCAGTGGATACAGGGATTATAAGTTCTTTGCTCTGGGTTTCCGGAAGAACGATGCAAAACTGTGTCCCATAGCCACCATACCAGTACCCCGGGCGGTTCTGCAAATTCAGGGCAACCACCCTTAAATCAGGTGATTTGTTGACAACCTTAACCCCTAGATTGTTTATACCATGCTCTGCGCTTAAGCTGGTCACGGCAAAGGCAACATTGTCGTTTTCACCCTGTATCTCCAGCCAGACCGGATCCCCGGCATATATGCCGCAATGACCGGCCGCAATGATGGCAAAGATCAGAACCAGCTTTGTAAAGAATATGTTTCTTAAGTGTGCTGATCTCATAATTGTTTTGTTTAAAAACATATGGTTGCAATTGCAATTTATTGAATATTTACCAAAAAAGAAAATTAAGTCCTGATGTAGTGAGCGTTACAGTAAAAGCCCGGCGCTGATGATATTTTAAGATGCCAGAAGTATATTACTGAACACAAGACCAGTTTTGGTTGTTCTTATTTAGCGAGAACTTAAAGAGAATCTTAAATGAAAACATTACTTGGCATAATCCTGGCAGCGGTTGTTATACCGTTAATGTCACAGGATATAAAACCAATAGATATGAGAGTGGATATAAGATCAAATGACCCCGGCGCATACCGCATTGACAGGGATGAAGATGCTTGGAAGAAGCATCTTTCTCCCATGCAGTATTACGTTCTGCGTGAAGCCGGTACAGAAAGACCATTTACGGGTGAATACCATGACAACCAGGAGGCAGGTATCTATTTCTCTGCTGCGACCGGCCAGCCACTATTCCTTTCGGACACAAAGTTCGACAGTGGATGCGGGTGGCCCAGCTTTTTTGAGCCTGTAACCCCCGGTGCTGTGTATTACCGCACTGACAGATCTTTTGGAATGATACGCACAGAGGTGATTGACTCATCAAGCGGATCACACCTGGGGCATGTTTTTGATGACGGTCCCCCTCCAACAGGATTGCGCTACTGCATGAACAGTGCCGCAATGATCTTTGTGTCCCGTGGAGGCGAATTGCCTGATATTGTAAGAGAGTATATGGAAAAACACGCGACGGATCAGGAAAAGGAAGCAGTTGACGGCTTTTTTGGAACCTGACAAAAGTATTGCGGGGGGGGGTTACCGTATAATGACCTTTTTGCTTGTTACAACACCTCCAAGGCTTATCCTGGCAATGTAAAGGCCGGGCTTTAGCCCGCCTATGCTTATTTGTTCCTCCCTGCCGTAACCAGCATTTACTGGTACTTCCTTAACAGTCTGCCCTGTGATGTTCAAAAGGGATATAACACCATTTTGAGCAGGTACCTGGTTAAACCTGATCCAGAGAATGTCGCTCGCGGGGTTTGGGAAAAGATCAAAATCAATATTTTTTTCAGGCAATGGACCGCTGTTTAGCGCAATGTCTTCTCCGTGAAGGCTAAAGTTGTTAAAGGTGACCCTGTTACCGTCAAATTCTCCGGTTTTTCCCCCTTCAAACCTTATCCTTATGCGCAGCTCCGGGTTGTCGTTCGCAATATCTGCAGCAGAAAGGTCTACTTCAAAAAGCCTGTATTCATCATCCAGCCCGCTCTCTTCCATCACCATGCCGGAACTTGTCCAGTTATTTTCGCCATTACCAGGACAGTAATCAACAATAAGTCCCTCAGCTGCACCCTCTTCCTTAGCTGCGAAGCGGAAGCTTATATTCCTGAATCCGTTTGTTGGCAGGTTAAAGATAATTTCACTTTCTCTATCCTGGTGTTTAAGAGGCTGCCTTATCTGAAGACCCCTCATGTCTGAATCCTCAAAACTGATGTTGTTGTTAAGCTCAGGGATATAATTGATGGCGGTTGGCATGTTCCTCCTTTCCATCGATCCGTTTCTCCAGTATTCATGTTCTGGGTCAAATGGGTAACCCTCCAGTGCCGACACAAAATGAATACCCGCACCTTCATTTATACTGAAAACAGGAGCCACAAAGCTAAGGGGGGTATTGTTCGGTAAGTCCGTTCCAAAGAACCAGTAGCTAATGGCAGGAAGCTCTCCCTGTATGAAGTGGGCCACCAAATCGGTATTGCCTGCAGGGGAGACCGATAGTATTTTGTCTTCTGAAATCACTTCCTGGTTGTTTGCATCGGTCCAGTGACTGAACTCATAACCTGTAACCGGAACCGCCTCAAGCTTAACCGGCAGCCCCTGGAAATAGACACCGCTCCAGGGATAGGGATTATTGTCAATCCCCACAGTGGATGCAAGGATGTCCATGCCCTCCAGGCGAACATGTCCCGTTCCCGGTCTGTTCACATCCAGGCGCAATTCAGCGGTGCCTTCAAGTCCAAAATGCTGCACTATGTGCCCCCTGACAGCATCGGGACGATTTGTTGCGAATATGTACATATCATCAACAGTGGAGTCCCATGCAGCCCTTGAGGAGGGGTTGCTCCACCTTAGGATATGCTCATCCATTTCTCCCTCTATGCCCGCGTGTAGACTGTCTATCATTTCAATAGCCCTTGACTGCCGGAAAGCCGTGTTCAGGTGGTTGGCGATCCGGTTAATGAACTCATCCCTGAACCCCTCGTTATCGAGCAGATTATATAGAATTATGTTCGGGAGCTCATTGTTGGTATAGGGGTGCAGCCTCGATGTCAGAAAGCTTATCATATTGAAGTTGTGGTTGGTATGATAATTAAGCGTCCTGTCAATATCATACATCAGCCACCTCCAGCGGCCGTCATGGCCTTTCCCGGCATCCGGGTCATAGTCCTTTCGAACCCTCCAGAAGTCTATATTGTTAAAGGGCCAGTCATCATTGGCAAAGTATACCTGTGATGAATAGTAGTCCAGAAAGTTGTTGATGTCCATAAGTTTATGCACCTTCTGATAGAGACTGTCCTCACTAAGGTCATTATCAGAAAGATAGTCCAGCATCTGCTGAAAATGTATTGCGTCACCTTCCTTTGCCCTCATGTTACCATACTCCAGGGTCAGGTAGTCTAAGTTATCCGGGTCGATGCCATAAACGCGGTTAAGATAGTGCTGGTCAAATCTCTCCCGGAGGTTCTTTATTCCCCAGTATTCGCCGTTTACAAAGACTATCAGGGGCAGATAGGCCTGGGTGTCAACATCCAGGTGGCTTGCCAGCAACTGGGCAACGGGATCCCTGAACATTGAAAACTGGGTTTCATTACCGCCGGCCCTTAAGATCAACCTGTTGTAATTGTCGTAGTTTAGATCAGGAAAGACCCTGTGATAAAACCTGTTTTCACCGTATTCATTTCTGGCATAGAGCCTGAAGTTTTTCTGTGCAAGCCTTCTGGACCACCCGCCGTGTATCCTTAGACCAATATCTTGCTGGAAATAGAGATCGTCGTATAAAAACTCCACCGATGCAGGATGTTCCCACTCCCTGCCTCTCTGGTAATAATTGCCTGTTCCGTGGTTGCCTGGGATGTAGTTGTCCCCGGGAACGTACAGCCCCACTGAGTCCGAAAACAGGTATTCATGGTCAGTGACAACAGAGACCAGGTTTATTGAATATCGCTGATCTCCTTCGGGGAAGATAAAGAAAGAGGCAGTTTTTGCCCGGCTGTCAATGTAATCCGGCTTAACAGCAATAGCCCTGATTATTGATGCTTTTGCAACCTTTCCCTCTGGAGGGCTCCATCCCCAGGCACCTGACATGTGGTTTGTGCGGATCATTGAGTGGCTGTTCTCCTCTTCCGATTTGTAACCAAGCGTAATGGGAGAGGTGTAAAGCATTGATGTAGTGTCTGGTACAGAACCGTTGAGCGTATAATATATTCTGACATCAGGATCGTTGTGAAACAGTTCCAGCATTATTGTATCCTGATAGATTCCGGCTTTATGTGACAGCTCCGGCATATCCAGTATACCACTGTAATTTCTATCTGAGTTCGGCTTGCCGGGGGTGGGATAGCTGAAGTATACAAAATTATCACTGCCGTCAGGGAAACGGCCATAAGATACATCTGTAGGTACCGGCACCGGAGGTATATCCTCTATTCTTTCCCCTTCCGGCAGGGTAAGCAAAAGTTCCTCTCCATCCTTGTTGATCCTGAAGTTGGTATGCAACATATAGTGGGGGTCGCTTCTGTCCTTGCCGGAGGCCCAGATAAGAAGGAATTCCCCGGGATTTACATTCACATCCGGGAAAATCCACCTGAAAGGCTGGTCATAATCATCCGAAAGCCCTACGCCTTCAAGGTTGTAAGTGGTATTACCCGTGTTGAGTATCTCTATCCAGTCTTCATTGTCCCCATCCTCATCCGCAATGCAGCTTGCATTAGATGCCATAAATTCATTGATTACAAGGCTGCCCGGTTCAGGGGTAGTTCCCGGCTCATAATATGAGAAGATGATCCCTGGCACAGAGGTTTCCCCTTCTGCTTTCAGGGTAAGTCTTATGCCATCACCAGGGTCAATAATGCCGGGCATTTCAACGGTGATATTAAGACGGCCGTCCTGACCGGCGGGGTCAAGTTCAATATAGTGGTCCGATCCTTTAAATGGCTGACCGTTTATTACATATATCTCTTCATTGGCAGGGTCTTCGTCCCTGATTGCCGCTTTAAGGCTGAATACATATCCTTCAGCAGGGATATTGTTAACATCTAAAGCGGTAATTTCTATAATGCTTGTTTGTCCCGGTTCCAGTTGCCTGTCTATCGAAGCACTTGTGTTTACTGGGAAAATCTCAGGATATGCCCAAACCCTCCACTCAAGAATCCCGGTTGAGATGTCACTTACCATATTTACCCTGATCCTGTCGGTAATTACAGGCGAAAAAGTAGTAATGTTGAACTGGTCCCTTTCCGTTCCATTTCCTTCTGCCTCTGGCAACAACTTCCACTCACCCTCCTCAATGTCCCAATACTCCTGGTATGTTTCGTTCGGGATGAGAATACCGGACCCGTCTGCCCACCAGTAAATGTCTGACTGATAAAGCATATATGGTTCCTCCCACCTGTATTCAACCCAGTGCCATTGTCCGTCGCTGCCGTCCCAGTTTCCGTATGCGCCCATTGAGTTGTCACCGGAGTTTTGAGGGTGATAACCATTATTGATGGCATACAGGTCCTCCCAGGGTGAAACGTGGGATGTCAGGATCTGGCTGGCCTCCGGTGCAATATTGACTCCTTCAGCGTTTTCAGACGCATTAAGGGCAGCCACGTATAGAACCAGAAAAACTGGCATAAAAGATCTGTAAACTAAGCTTAACATAGGAGGTCTGTATGATTTTCCCTGTATAATAAAAGGCCTGGCGGGGATTTTTCAGGATGGTAACTCATTCTGTATGCAAAGGTAAGCATTTTTGCCCTGAGCATTGATACACTTTTGCTTCAGAGGGTTTTGAAAAATCAGGAATTATCGTAACTTTAAAAACGCAAAACATTATTCACTAAAAAATGAAATATCATGAATATAGTAGAAAGGGCAAAAAACATCCTGTTTAATCCCAAAAATGAATGGGAAGTTATTGAAAAGGAAGACACCCCGACAGAAAAGATCGTTACCGGTTACCTGCTTATTCTGGCGCTTATCCCGGCAATCGGGAACCTGATCGGATACTGGCTGGTAGGTTACAGGGTTGCATTTATGGGATATGTAAGCGGATCATTCAGCTATGGTGTACGCCAGGGCATACTTGGTTTTATTACGCCTGTTATCGCTGTTTTTGTTGCGGCCTTCGTTATAAACATGCTGGCTGACTCCTTTGGTTCAAAGAAGGATTTCAGGCGTGCGATGCAACTGGTAACATATTCGTATACACCGGCACTGGTAGCCGGCATATTTATGATAATTCCCTCCCTTTCTATTCTTGCCACGCTCGCAGGAATTTACGGGCTTTACCTGTTATATATCGGGATTAAGCCGATGATGCAGACCCCTGACAATAAAGTGACCGGTTATTTTGTGGTTAGCCTTATTGTAATGATAGCTGCAAGCCTGATAATTGGCTTGATCTTCTCGGCATTAATTGTAGGTCGTGGTGTAATTGGTTACTAGTTTTTCTTTTTTTGCCTTATAGCCGGCGGTTGAATAAATTGCCGGCTATATTTATGGGCTCAGACAAGTTCTTCTTCCTCATCCTCCTCTTCTTCATCTTCTTCTTCAGGAAAGCTCAATGACCAAATTATGGCCTCTACCTGCCTCATATAGTCCCTCTTGTCGTATTTGGGGGCAAAAACCCATCCGTCAATCATAAACAGCCTGTTTGTGTCTTCATCCACGAAGGTATAGGTTACAAAGGGGCCACCCATAAAGTCACCTTCAACACGCCAAAGGCTGCGTGCTTCAATAGCATACATGTCATTAAAGGAGACCTCCCTGAAGTCCGGCCTTAACTCCTGGTCGCCCCTGTACGTTGTCATGTAGGTGCCGGGAAACTGGCCGGGGACATATCTCTGAGTAATAGAATCCCTCCTTGCCCAGATAACATCAATATCAAAGTCTGTTTCAGGATCAGTATAGTCGAGGGTCCAGATCATAACTGACTGGTCAAACTCCTCCCTTGTGGCCGTTTTTCTCAGCCAGATGAAGTCCTCTCCCTCAACGGCGACAAAATAGCCTTCAGGGATTGCCATATCTATTCCGAACATCTCTTTAACCCTTTGATGGGAATCATGCTTTATCATTCTTCTGTAAGCATTTTCAAGACGGATATATTCAACAGCCAGGTAACGGTCATAAAATGTCTGGGCATTATTGTTCAGTATGCGGATAACTGACTCCTGGCTGGGCGCCTTCACTCTTACAACGAGCTGGGGCCTTGCCCAGGCATCCCGGCTGAACTCAATTGAGGGGGATGAAAGGCTTTCATCCAGTTCAATGAAAAAGATGTGGCGGTGCGTTTCAAAAACCCTTGAAAACTCACGTGTGGGCACGTAAATGACATTGAACATGGGCTCTGCCTGTGGCAGCATTGGTACGGGTGCACGGAAAACCTCCTTGAAGGTATTGCCAACCCTGCCATCCCATAGATAGGGATCCATTATGACCAGGAGCTCTCCCGCCCTTCCTGAAGCTGTGGGTTTAGGGGGTCTTTCACTGGTTGCACATGATGTAACAGCAGCCAGGATCACAACTGTCAGAAACAGCCTGAAGTATCTGTGGATTCTTTTGGTTATCATAGCCTTGAAGTTTTTGTTCTTAGTTGTTGCCGTACAAAATATGTGCCAGCGTGGATTGCATCAGTTACTGCTTGCGCTGGATGCCTGGGGCCTGACAATTAGCTGCTGCCCGGGTCTTATAAGCGTGTTGTGAAGATTGTTCCACTGCATGATGTCGTTTACGGAGATGTTATACCTGCGTGCTATTATGCCTAATGTTTCACCGCCTCTGACTACGTGAACATTGGCACCACCCTGGACCGGGTTGGGCGAGGGAGAAGGGGCCCTTACAATTAACCTCTGGCCAGGTCTTATTAGGGTCCCCCTGAGATTGTTTAGCTGTTGTATTTCCCTTACCGAGGTGCCATACCTCCTGGCAATAGTGCCCAGAACCTCTCCGCTTGACACGATATGAACAGTGGTTTCTGCAAGCTGGGCTGCAAGTTCATCCTGCCTTATCTGTTCAGGGGTGCGGTAGTTGTATATATCTTCTTCGTTTGCAAGGAAAAGCCCGGAATAATCATCAGGAAGCCTAAGCACATATGGGTGCTCAGGGTTGTGTGGTATTATGTTCTGCCTGAATGCGGGGTTGAGATAGCGCAGGTGGTCAAGTGGTATATCAAGAAGGGTGCTTATATTGCGCAGGCTAAGCTCCTGCCTTACAGTTACCGTATCAATGTCAAAATAGGAATAAACAGGAGGCACTGCATAAAGGTTGTGCTCGTCAGCATGCTCCATAACGTATGTAACCGCTATGAATGCAGGAACGTAATTGCGCGTCTCCCTGGGTAAAAAATGCCGGATCAGCCAGAAGTCCCTTACACCACCAGCCCTCCTTATTGCCCTGTTAACGTTGCCCGGGCCTGCATTGTATGCTGCTATTACCAGAGACCAGTCTCCGTATATCTCATAAAGGTCATTAAGATACTCGCAGGCTGCAATTGTCGCCCTGTATGGATCAGACCTGTCATCTACGAAACTGTTCACCTCCAGGCCATAAATCCTTCCGGTATGATACATGAACTGCCACAGGCCCGTTGCACCCATCCTGGACCTGGCAGTCGGGTTGAGTGCAGATTCCACAACGGCGAGGTATTTAATCTCAAGAGGTATGTTATGGCGGTCAAGCTGTTCCTCGAACATCGGGAAATAGAGCTCCCCGAGCCCAAGCATACGCTCCGTAAGCTCCCTGCGGTTGCTGGCATATAGGTTTATAAACGATTGCACATATGAATTGTAAACAAATTCAAAAGGTGAGCGTGCGTTTAGCACCTCCATTCTTCTTTGGTAAACCGAGTCTGAGAATGCAGGAACAAAACCTGCCGGGAAGTTGTGCTTTCTTACAACGCCGCTGTCACCCCTTCTGTCAAGGCTGCTGAAAACAGCAAGCTTTGCGAGGCTGTCAAGCATTGCAACGATAGGGTCATCAGGTGAAATTATGGGGTTATGCCCTGACTCCTCTTCTTTGGGATCATCTTCCGGCCTTTCAATACCTGCTGCAAGGCCGGCCCCATCAACTGCACCATGAGCGGGTAATATTTCTGTATGGCCTGCAATCAAAGCATATGAAAGCAGGAGGAAAACAACTGCTGTCATAAGGGGCTGAGCAAAACTATTCAGATTCTTTTTCCTTCTCCTTGTCGATGGCCTTTTTTTCAGAAACATTGTCTTCATCATCATCCATGTCTTTCTGTGCTTTTTTGAATTCCTTCATCCCCTTGCCGAGTCCGCGCATGAGTTCAGGAATCTTACGTCCTCCAAAAAGCAGGAGTATGACCAGCAGGATAATGATGATTTCCGTTGGTCCAGGCGAAAATAATAACTTAAAAATCATTGTTTTATTGGTTTAGTGCTAACTTCCCTGATTTGTGCATGCATGGCTGCAAATGACTCCCTGCAAGCAACTACAAACCTACGGTTTTTTCTGCAATATACCGGATAAAAAAAACAGTTATGAATACTCCTGGTATAATCCGTTATTCCATATAGCGGACATTCTTTATTGCCTGGCTATCCAGTTTGCCGGGTTTAACTTGTCGTTGCCCTTCCATATTTCAAGGTGAAGGGAGGTTTTTGCCTCCCTGGAGTTTGTTCCCACCACACCTATCTCGTCTTTTGCACTTACAGTTTGCCCGTTTGATACGAATACCTCGACCAGGTTTGAGTATACACTGAGATACTCCCCGTGACGTATAATAACCGCATAAAAACCACCAGGAACGGAAATTACCCTTGAAACTGTCCCGTCAAAAATAGTCCTTGCAAGGGCTCCTTCATTGGTGCTGATGTCTATACCATTATTGGAGATCTTTATACCCGGAAGTACCGGATGGGGTTGCTCCCCGAAACGGCTGGTAATAACTCCTCTTTCAAGTGGCCAGGGCAGGCTCCCCCTGTTCCCGGCAAAATTATCAGATATAAGCTGTTCTTCTGGTGTAAGAGCAAACATGTCAGTTGCCACCCTGCCTTCAGCAGCAGCCTGCTCCTGGGCCTTTCGTCTCTCTTCGGCTATAACCCTTCGTATTGCATCCTGGAGCTCCTGTGCCTCCCTCTCCTGTTGACGCAGCTGGCGCAGTAGCTGCTGCTCCCTCGATTTAAGGCGCGAGACTGTTTGCTCCTGCTCTGCTTTCTCCCTGGCCAGGTCGCTGACCTCGTCTCTTTGACGGGCAAGCAGGACCTGCTGCCTGTCTCTTTCCTCACGCAACTCAGCGATTTGCTGGTCAAGCCTCTGCTGTGTCTCTAATATTTTTTCCGCCTGCTGCCTTCTGTGACGGCTATACTGTTGAAGATAGCGCATTCTCATATAGGCCTGGTTGAAATTCTCTGAAGAGAAAATGAACATCATGCGCTGGTGGGCATCCTGGTTGCGTGCTGCATACTGAATAAGCCTTGCATAGGATTCCCGGAGGTCCTCAAGATCATTTTCCAGCTCCTCTATTGACCTGGTAAGGGAGGTGATGCGGCGATTGATCATCCGAATCTCGTTCTGGATAGTTCCCAGAAGCTGTTCACGGCGGTTTATCTGGTTGTTAAGAACTACCAGCTGGCCAAGGTTTACTTCGGCTGTACGCTGGGTTTCCCTGAGAAGCTGGCTGGTTATCCTGATCTCTCTTTCAAGCTCCTCCTTGCTGCGTTCCAGTTCATCCCGGGTCTGTGAAAACAAGCATGTGCCTGATGCGGCAAAGAATATTGCTGTTGCAACTAAAAGACTCTTCATGTTGTTAATCCGTCATTTGCCTGTACCTTTCCGGAACAGAAAACGTTATCGGCACCGGCTCATTCAGGCTGGTCCTTGTGTACCTCAGACTAAGATCCGCCCGGTTGGCCGGGTCTATGAACACCAAAGAAATATCCCTTGGCATATATTGCCCTGTAATCTGGTCGAAACTTTCATAGCGTGCCCTTATGCTGCTTCTTGAAACCGGATCATACAAAAGGTTTTCGGTGATCCGGAATGATTCTGAGTCGAGCCATATGTTCTGCTGGAAATAGACCCCGGGGTTCCCCCCTGTTTCCGGTCTTCTTTCCGGGTTTTGAAGAAGCAGCCTGTCGCGGTCATGAGATGCCCTGAAGTTTTCGGAGGAGAAATGCCTGAAGTCATTCCCTACAAGCAGCGACTGGAGCATATAATAGTCAAGCTGTGTATTGAGCATACTGTTTATAAGATCCATTTCACCTTCGAAATAGGTTCCCTCCAGGCGGTTCAGCATCTGCACCCGGTCAGGGGTAATAAGCACTCTGGCCATTTCTATTCCGAGAAATGGAGATATTGATACAAATATTGCGGAGTCTTTCCTTATTCTGATATTACCACTGAAGTTATAACTGCTGTTGTCGATATTGGCAATTCCGGATATTCTGGCTGAAAAGAAGTCAAAGTCGCTTTCCTTCTCCCTCAGGGCTGAGAGAGTGCGTGAAACGCTAACTGCCTCGGGATCGGCAGGGGTGACCACTTCCCTTACCGGACCGCACGAATGCAATATAGCAAGTGATAGAATCAGTAATAATATCTTGCTTTTATTCTTTGACACGGAAAGTTCGTTTTATTCATACAACGTGCGATCCCGGATTTTCTTGTCCAGGAATTCTGATCCATTGCCTGCTTCGGCAGCTTTTTCCCAATATATAAGGGCGTTTTCTGCATCACCGAGCTTGTACAACACATCACCATAATGCTCCAAAATAGCGGCACTTGGCTCTTCGGAGGCTTCAATGGCCCGCCTTATCCATTGCCTTGCTTCATTGTATTCACCCATCTGGTATTTTATCCAGCCATATGTGTCAAGAAATGCCGCATTGTCAGGCTCTGCTTCAATTGATCTTGCTGACATTTCAAGTGCCTCGTCAAGCCTTTTCTTTTCCAGGGCAAGGTGGTAGCTGTAGTTGTTAAGGGTGGTTGCGCTGTGGGGATCCAGTTCCAGTGCCTCTTCATAATATTTGTAAGACTCTTCAGGGGCCCCGAGCTTAAAGTATACATCACCCAGCATTGTAAGGAAATCCTGTCTGAGATCATCGTCTGACACGGTCATCATAAGGCCGTATTCAAGCGATGAGGCTGCAGCCTCATAATCCTTTAACTGCATATTTGCAAGCCCGTTAAATAAAAACAGTATAGGCTGTTCAAAAAAGTATTCAAGCGCCATGTCAGAGTGGGAGAGCATGTTCTCGTACTCACCGAGGCGCAGATCCAGGCTGAGTATCTGCTGCCACACCTGGAGGTTTGAGGGGTCCAGCCTTACCCCCTTCAAATACATGTCTCTTGCCTGCTCAAGCTCATTACCGGTATACAGAAGGTCGCCGTAAATAAGATAGGCCTCCGGATCCTCCTGGTGTGTTTCCAGTATGATACCGGACAGCTCAATTGCCTTTTCCAGGTAATCAGGGTCTTCTTCGGCCCGGCGCATATATGAGTAAACGATCCTTCCCTTGGCTTCGATGCCCAGTCCAGGACTGTTAAAAGCTTCTTTCAGCTGGGCAAAGGCTTCTTCCTCCTGCCCGCTTTGATGGTAATAGTCTGCCAGGAGCAGTCTTGCCACGTGGCTGTCAGGTTCATGCTCCAGCAACCCGAGATATATGTCTCTTGCTTCATCATCCCTTCCGGTCTCCATATAAAGCTCTCCAAGCAGTTCGTAGAACATGGACTCCTCCGGGAAATACTCAATCATCTTTTCCGCTTCAGTTATTGCCTTGTCATAATCTCCCTGGTTGACCCATATCCTAAGCTTCTGCACACTGATTTCCTTGGAAAAACCAGTAAGCGACTCAATGTGCTCCAAAACACTTATTGCGTCATTATATCTTTCGGTATGCAGGTATGCACTTACAAGGTTCCGCTGCAGTTCTACATTCTCTGGGTGCTCCCTTGCAAGACCTTCATATATTTTAACGGCCGATGGAAGGTCATCCTGAAGAATGTAGATGTCTGACAAAACAAGTTGATATTCGTTGTTTGAGGGGTCAAGGCTTATGGCCTTGTTGATAGAAGAGTGGGCGTTCTCGTAATCACCCTCTTCTGTATATATTTTGGCCAGCTCAAAATGGGCAGCATCATTTTCAGGGTCCTTTTCGGTTGCATTAATAAACATAGCTTTTGCCCTGTCTGTATTTCCCAGAATTTTCTGCTGTATGCCCTCGATAAGCATGGCCGTGCTCTCCAGCCTCTCCTGTTCTGTTATTTCTCTTCTGCCGGTTCTCTCTTCATCCTGTGTATTACCTGAGGCAACCTGCTCCCTTGCAGTACTGCAGGAAAATAGAACGATCAGCAGAATAACAGATAATATGTGTTTTGAAAAGTTCTTCATATTACAAAACTTGTGCTAATTACTGCCTGTATGACCAAAGCCACCCTCACCTCTTGATGTTTTATTCAGTGAAGCAGTCTCTTCCAGTTCGGCCCTTTCATGTTTGGAAATTATCATTTGTGCTATCCTGTCACCGTGGTTAACCCTGTACTCTTCCTGTGAAAGGTTTACCAGAATAACCTTAATCTCTCCCCTGTAGTCTGCATCAATTGTGCCGGGGGTGTTAAGTACCGTTATACCCTTTTTGGCCGCGAGGCCGCTTCTGGGCCTTACCTGCGCCTCATATCCTGGTGGAAGTTCAATATAAAGCCCCGTACCTATTAACGCCCGGCCAAGTGGTTTAATTGCAACCGGCTTATCAAGCATCGCCCTGAGGTCCATCCCTGCAGAGAGGTCTGTTTCATATGCCGGCAGTTGATTATCGGATTTGTTCACTATTCGGATCTTCATGTTTATGCTATTAAGGTATTAACAAAGGTACACCAGAATTTTAACCCTGTTTGGGAGTTTCTGACAGAACAGACCCAAAGGCCTGATGCTTATTAGCTGCCGCCCCCTATTACCTCATAGTCGTCCGGGTCTTCTTTTTCGGGGCTTTCCTGCTCTACAGTTACCTCTCTGTAGAACAATATGTTCTGAAGGTCTTCCACAAGGTGGGTTATATTGCGGCTGTTGTTGTTAAGGATTATTAGTGTGGCATCATCGTTAAGAAAGCGCTTTAGGGATGTCCTGAACCCGTTCCAGCGCCCCGGGTGGTGCGCAACATGGTTGTCAAGAAAGGACTGGAGCCGCCATCCCATACCGTAATTAACCGGCCTGTCATTATGCAGTCGGGTGTGCTCAAACGCCATTTTCCAAACGGAGCCGGGAAGAAGTTCACCCTTATGAATTGCCCGGTCCCATTTGTACAAGTCAAGTATGTTTGAGTAGATACCCTTGTCGCCCATTACGCCATCATGGTCAACATCCGGAATATGAATGTGCCTGGTTCCCCAACGCCTGAAACCGTAAGCCCTGTTGTCATTATTGTCTTCTGGTTTGTGGGGGTTGTAAACAAAGGTGCTTTCAAGACCAAGCGGGGAGAAAACATTTTGCCTCATATATTCAGAATAGCTCTGTCCACTGACCCTTTCAATTAAAAGACCAAGAAATGCATACCCAGTGTTGGAGTAAGCAAAACGTGTGCCTGGCCTGAAATCAATGGGCCGGGGATACCTTATGAATAGTTCAAGCATGTCCTCATTGCCGGGAGGCGTTTCTTCCCGCCAGTACCGTTCAACCAGCCACATGTAGTTCTGGAGACCCGATGTGTGGTTCAGAAGGTGGCGTATACTTATATCCGGCCATGGAAATGTAGGAATATGTTCAACCACAAGGTCGTCAATACACAAACGGCCTTCCTGTTGTAATTTAAGAACAGCTGCCGCTGTGAAAGTTTTACTAATGCTGGCAAGCTGAAAGGGGGTTTCAGGTGTAAGTGGGGTGTTGTTCCGGAAGTCAGCAAACCCAAAACTGCGGCTGAAAATAACCTGATCTTCCCTTGCAAGCAGAACACTGCCATTGAACCCAGACGAGACCAGCATTCTTGTAAGGGTATCGTTAAAAAAGAAAAGGTCATCGTCGCTGAAAGGGGCTGCCGGGTTTTCGAAATCTTTTGCTAAGCAGGGGGTTATCTTGAAGTCATTAATATAATCTGAGTGCGCTATTAAAGCGGCCATACTCACAGAAATCAACAGGAAAGCTATGTTGCCGGCAAAGCCCGGGCGCAGCCTGTTGAAAAAGTATTTATATATAAAAGCCGTTACCTTTCTAATTGCCGGGAAAAGCATATAAATATCTCTGCTTTAATGCAGCAAAAATAGGAAAAAATAAAATAGGTTTTACAATTGTGTCAGTTGTTAAGTATCCATGACTGCAAATAGTTGGGAAGCAGAGAGGGGCAATTTTTTGAAAAATGGCTGATTAATTATAAATATTTATTATTTTTGCACCTCCAAAGGATGATCCTGCTGCAGGGATAATCCACAAAAGAAACATAATCCTCCTTAGCTCAGTCGGTTAGAGCATCTGACTGTTAATCAGAGGGTCCCTGGTTCGAGTCCAGGAGGGGGAGCCATCAAGGACAAGGGGTCGATTTCGATCCCTTTTTTTATTTCCGCTTTTTCTGCATCCCTTGTAAATACTGGTGTTTTGGCGTGTCCGTTTTTGTGGAAAAATGGTTGCAACGCCAGCACTTCCTCCAAGATTAAAGAAAGTATATCAAGGCAACAGTTTTCAGCCAACACTTATGGACATTTTTTCTATACTTGTCACAAATTGCATACCCCATACGACCCATTTTTAAAGCATGGAATAATTGAAGGCTTTCAAGGAAATTTATCAAAACAACTACCGCTCACTGTATCGAGCTGCTCAAAAAATGCTGGGCAATGGGTATGACGTGAAGGATATAATTCAGGAAGTGTTTGTTGATTTCTTCGAAAAAACCAATAAGGGCGTGAAAATACATTATCCGGGGAGCTGGTTGTATCGGGTTACGCTCAATAAATGCATGGATGTGTTGCGTAAAAATAACAAGTTCATCGACCAGGAGCCTTCGCCAGACCAGGTAGTTGAATGTAACACACTGGAGAACAGGGAAACCAAGGCACTTATAGCTGCTTGCCTTTCCGGGCTTAAACCGCACGAAAGAGCTTTATGCGTTTTGTATAGCGAGGGCCTTAGTTATAAAGAAATGGCTGAAATAACAGGCATCCCCTTTTCATCCATTGGAAAAACATTATCCCGCACGCTATGCAAAATGGAAAAATTACTTAAGGAAAAAGGTTATGAAGTGTCTGGATGAAGCCCTGCTGCAACAGTTTTTTGATGGAGAATGCAGTCATGAAGAAGCCATCGAGGTGAAGCTGCATATGAACGCATGCCCGGAATGCCAACACAGGCATACACTGTTGCAGTCCAGGGTGAATGCTGTTCACCAGGCATTCGGGTTGCTTTGCAAGCCCCCCCTGGATATACCGCCAACACCCTATTCTGAACCCAGGAGAAAGCGAATTACCCTTTACCCTAAGTATGTCCTGCCTTTATTGGCGGCTGCCAGTGTTTTGATCTTTATTCTGGTTTTTAAAACGAAAGAAATCAACGACATATCCGGCGACCAAATGTCACAAGGTGTTTTTTATCTGGAACTTGACGCCAACAAACCGGTTGATCAGCAAGAGTTGAGTTTCACTGTTATTTCACCCGACGGCAGCGTATCAGAAGATGTCGTAAGGTAAAACTTTAACCAAACAACCGATCATCATGAAAAAACCAACGATTTTTCTGGCCGTTTTTTTTCTGGCTTCTGTAATGCTGAATGCACAGACGCTGCTGGACAAGTACAAATCAGGTGCAATAAACCTTATCCCCGATTCAGAGTACGCTATTGGCGTTGATTGGGACAGGGCCTTGGAGAGCTGGAACGATACCATGGTCGGCCGTTGGGTTGGTGACCGGAAATCGCTGATGGTGACCCCTGATGGTTCTGCCATTGTCAGCCATCATTTTCGCGATTTTTACACGATGTTTTCACCCGAAGGAGTATTTGAAGGGGAGTTGCAGGTAAAAAACAGGCAAGGGAGGTCGTATCGGAGTCTTCCCCACCTGCACGGGGTTTTGGATGGCCGGATTCTGTTTTCCGGAATAAATAATACGGGGGATATGTATTGCTTTGACAAGCAAGGCAATCTGATCAAAACCCTGCACCTGGATTATGCGGCCAGGCAGATCATTCCACTTCCCGGAAAAAGACTTGCACTTGTTGGGTGGGTGTTATGGAGCGGAAGCGTCAGGGAGTTTGTTGCCATTGTTGATTATGAAACCAACGAGCAACATATTATCTGGGATCGTTTTAATCCGAGGACTTTCTCACCCGGGGCCGCAAGGAATAGGTTTCACTATGAATATTCATTCAGGGATGGCGGAATGGTAAGCTGTTCCACCATGCCTTTTATCCGGGCTCTGGGCATGTCTTATCCGCCAATAATTGCCAATATAAAAGACAAACTGATTGTTACCATACCCGAAACCGGGGAGATCCTTACGTATGACCTTAACGGCAAGCTGCTTCGTGAACAAACAATTGATTGGGCAAAGACGTATGTTTCTGTGGAGGAGCAAAAAGAGATTCAGCGCAAAGCAATTGAGAGATACCGGAACATTAATGAGCCCCGGTTTGCGGCCTGGGCATCACCTGTTGAAAATCGTGCAGCCCGCGATTATTTCGTACAAGAGATGGAAAAGGACCTGGCAGCCATCAGCCAGCCCATTCAGATGCCGATGTTTTCAACACTCATTAAGGACTCTGATGACAACCTTTTGTTTTTTGAATTCCCCAAGGAGGAGGGCGACAACAAGTTTAATGTTTGGATATACACCAATGGGGGACAATTTGTGGCACAGAGCAGTTTCCAGGTAGAGGATTATGTGTTGGAGATCAAGCCATCTAAAATGGTTTTCCACGATGGTTATATTTATGCACTTGTAGAGAAAAAAGGGGCAGGTGGTGTGCCGCTTCGCGTGGTAAGATTTGCCTTGACAACGAAATGAAAATTGGAATTTGTTGCGACTTCCCGTGACTGGGACGGCCGAGCGTTAATAATTGATCCGGTGGATCAATTTAGCGAGGAGCGAGGTTTTTGTTGGCCAACCTAAAACCATTGTTGCTCATCCTGCTTCACGTATTCACTGTTTGTTAAATTTAAGTATATTTGCTTGTATAAGAGCACATAATGATGAACCAAGGTTTTCAGCGGGAAATTATTTCAGTCTTGGCGAAATACAAGCCAACCAGGATAGGCATTTTCGGTTCCTATGCCAGAAATGAGCAAACGTCCGAAAGTGATCTTGATCTCCTTGTTGATTTTGGCGAAACGGTAAACCTTCTTGAAATAATAGGCATTGAACAGGAACTGTCGGAAAGACTTGGTGTAAAAGTTGACCTGGTTACCATGCGATCATTGAACCCCCGAATTAAACAACATATTGAAAAAGATTTGATTCCTTTGTTATGACGGCCAAAGATCCACTGATATACCTTGAGCACATCCTTCTGTGTATTGACCGGATCAAGGAATATACCGAAACGGTCAAACAACAAGCGTTTCTTGAAAAACCCATGATACAGGATGCCGTAATAAGGAATTTTGAGATCATAGGAGAAGCGACAAAGCAGGTTGACAAGTCTATCCGCGAAAGGTATCCTCAGGTTGAATGGAAGAAAATTGCCGGAATGAGAGACAAGCTCATTCATGATTATATAGGGGTTGACCTTTATGCGGTTTGGGCTGTTGTAAAGGATGTTCTGCCGGAACTTGAAAAAGAAATTAAACAGATTATTCAGGACGAGAAAGGAGAATAATAAAACCTGAATTCTCGTAACAGCGAGATGGCATGTTGCAACTTCCCGTTACAGGGGGAGCCATCAAGGACAAGGGGTCGATTTCGACCCCTTTTTTTCCGCCTCTTCTGTATCCTTTGTAAATGCTGGTGTTTTGGAGTGTCTGTTATCCCGGGGAAATGGTTGCAACTATTTCACCTTAAAACTTCAGTTTCTTTAACTGCCGGCGAATCTCCCTGGCCATTTTGTCAAAATCGGGCAAATCTTGAATTTGGCCTGCCATGGAGGTTTTCCAGCGTCCCCTGTACTGTGGCATTCGTTGTTCAAGCTTATTGTGAAAGTCAGCCGGATCAATTTCCTTGCTTTTACATTTGACTCTGAACGCATTAAGATAAAGTTCAACATTCATTCCATGCATTTCCAGCAGATACCAAATGTCATAGAAATCACGTACCTGCATGCGTTGCATTACAGCACGCAACTTTTCGACCAGGATTTCTTCAAGAGGGGAGCAAAGTAGTTGATGTTCCTTTTGATCGGAATATCCCAAGAAAACCCTTCGTTCTTTGGAGACGAACATGAGTTGTTCACTTCTGGAGATATCAACTTTTATTTTTTTGTTGACACCCAAACCTCCAAGTGGACCAATATAACTGATGTAGAAGTTTATGCCACCATCTTCATGTTTAGTATGGTCGATGATTTCAAGTAGGATATTGGCCTCTTTCCGCACATATTCAAAAACCTCAGCAAACCACTCGAAGATTTTTTCATCCGAAATACCATTATCGATTAAGGTAAAATCAAGGTCTTCTTAAAATCGGTAATCTTCGAAATAGACTTTCTTCAAAACCGTAACGCCTTTGAAAACTATTGCCCTTGAAAGTCGCTGATGCATGGCAATACCCTGAAGTATCCAGGAAAGGATATAGTTTTTTTCAATCTGCGTATCTCGTACACCAACTTTTCGTGCTTTGTTTTGTATTTCCCCAGGCTTGATCATGTGTAAATGGCAGATTTGATGGTTTCAGTTTCAAGATTTTGTTGGATGCTCCAACGCCTGATCATCTTGCCGGATTTTGGAAGTTCTGTATCGAGCAATACATAAGAATCTGTTTTTACATTTTGTAATTTTTGTATTATTTCAGTCTTTATGTCAAGTGTTTCAAGTAAAAAACCCAATCGTTTAATGACTGCCTGGGACCTGAAGCGCTGTGTATATTCAAAGAGCCTGTTGTATATGATCTTTTCTTTTGATGCATACATTGCACGTGCGACTTCCGTAATGCCGCCAGCATAGTCTGGCTTGAACAAGCAGTCTACAAATGTCTTTTCAAGGTCAGAACACATGACCTTGTTAAAGCTGTCAATCCAGGTTTTCTTAGAACCAAAAAAATGCTTTTCATTATGGTAAACAAATTGGAATGTGACGTTTTTTATTTTCAAGGTTGAAGGGCGAATCTGCCTGGCAACAACTATTTGCTCTTTGAGTGAGGGTTGAGTTATCAGGTCGTGGATTTGTAAAGCAGAGTAGTATCCAATGTAATGTTCAGTTCCTCTAACCAGATTCTCCGCTACTAAATGCCAATTGGGCATAAAAGTTTCGGCATTTTGCTCATAGGGTATAATGTAGTACAGCCCTTTTTTTAGTCGCATCAAAAGCCCTCTTTTTACCATATCACTCAAAAGTTCTTTTAACGCGCTTTCGCTTGAATGAGGCAATGCCAGTGCTGCTTCTGAATAATCAAAACAATCCCTGTCCATCTGATTGAAATAGGCAAGAATCTTGTTGGATTGAGTTGATATATACTTGTTTTTCATCGTTGAAGAGTAAAGTTTTACGTGATATCAATGATACGAATAATAAATCATAAATGTTATATATCAAAGTAAAAAAGTCAGCTTTAACCTGACAGAAATGATACAAAATGTTTTTCATACAGTACATATCTCTATGTATAGTGTAGTGGTCTGGAAAATTTGGACAGGAATTAATAAACCTCTAAATTTCTGTCATGAAACAAACCAGAAGAAAATTCAGTTCCTCCTTCAAGACGAAGGTGGTTTTGGAGGCGCTCAAAGAGCGTTACACCATGAGCGAACTCTCAGAGAAGTTTGAGATTCATCCCAACCAGATCGCTACCTGGAAGCGTGAGTTTTTGAAAAAGGCCGAAAATGTTTTTGAA
>PWNY01000243.1 GCA_003557805.1 Bacteroidales bacterium
CGAGTTACCATATTGTGTCCCTCCAAGATAGTTGCGCCAGGTGCAGATCTGCCTTCCATCCTCGAACATGTTTACTCCCTCTGCCGATGGGCCACCGAAGCTGCCGTCCTGCAGCCATCCGCTGTATGTTTCAATAGGCATGAATGGCGCCAGGAACTGCGGGCCGTTCAGAAAACCCATTGAACTGAAATTCCCTGATCTTTGAGCGTCAGCTTCCTGCTGCAACCATGTATTGCCACCTTCGTGAAACCATGCGGCCTGTTTTACACCGGGCATATCTGCAAGTACAGAATGTATACCCTCATGCACAACTGCTCCCATCTGAAACTCCCTGTCGGGGTATGGACAGTCAGGATCAAAGCTGTAAACAGGGTAATAGGAGAGGAGCACCATAGGCCAGCTTTCCCCATCGTGGCGAATCGTACTCTGCCATCCTCCCAGGTCGGTGTTGGATGCATTGTCAGTTGAAAGCCCCGAACCAAAGAGGTATATTGCACTGCGGTATCCGTTCCTGGCCCTTTTATCAGGAGGCCAGCCCATTACATCCCGGAAATATGCAAAGTCTTCATTCATCCTCTCAAGCATGGGGGTAATTGCTTTTTCGGTTACAAGCGGGTTCTTGTCCGGTCCCCAGCGGAACGTCCACCATCCGTCTGACTGCGAGCCTACTACATTCGGGCAGTCGTCAAGGTCCTTGGTGGGCATCTCCAGCTCGGGATATTCATCCCTGAAATTATAGGCAATGGTGGGATTGTACTCCGGCCATATAAATGGTGAACCATCTCCTTTCTTTATTACAGTAAGATGGAAATTTTGGGTGCTGAAAACCCCACACTCATTCATAAAGCTTGCAGTATAGGTTCCGGAGTTTGCAGCCCGGAGATCTTCAAGATATACCTCACTGCTTCTTGATTTAAAACCCATGGGGCCTGTCCATACAAGACTTCCCTTTCCTTCTGAATCCAACCCAAACCTTAAGGCATCCCCTTTTTTTACACTTACAATATTGTAATTATTTATCTCTCCTTCATTTACAGTAAAAAATGGGCTTAATGATGATGGTTCGCATTTTTCGCTTTCTGTTCCCGATACCTTCCACTGCAGTATACCTGTGGGGGCATCGCCCTTTATATATAACCTTATGCGGTTTACCATGAGATCCAGCTCGAGAGTATTATAGATATCTGCTGCAGTAGCCAGGTTTCCGGCAATGACCCATGATAGTCCATCCCAGTATTCAATGTAAGCCTTTTCTGGTAACCTAATCCTTGATCCGTCATCATGCCAGAAGACTGAGGTTGATTTTAGCTGGTGAGCCTGGTCCCACTCATACTCAACCCAGCTGTACGAATCACTCTCGCCCCTGCCTGACCATATAACATATACTCCATTACTGTTATCTGAAGATTCTTTAGGATCATAACCGGTGTTGATAAGCCCGGGGTTTGAACGGGGTGAAACACTCAGAGCAGTTATACTTGCAGCAGGTGCAAGATTTATTTCATCCATTACCACTGAATTATTTGAGCATATCAGTGTTTTTGGGGTTAAAATGCAAAAGAATGCGCATAAAACACCCAGGAAAAAGTTGTAAGATAATTGATTCATTATTTAACTGTTTTAAGCTTGAATTATTTAGCTGTTAGTAGGAAAGAAAAACAGAGTCAAAAATATAAATATTTATTTACTGAATATGTTAAAACCTCTAATTACAGTGTATTTAGAATGGCTCTGTATAAGCCCGGGTATTTGTAAATTCACAAAATTATTTATTCAATTGGTATTCAGCTTAAATTAAGTTTATATATTTGTTATCTATATGTTGATTCAGTTATCTTACTGCATCAGCCTGGAAAACTCCCTTCATATGCACTAAAATCCAGAAAAATGAACAGGACAGTTATCTCACTATTTATCGGCGCAGGAGTTCTTGCTTCCTGCCAGGAAAAAAAAGATGAAACTGCCCAGCTGCCAAATGTACTATTTATATCAATAGATGATATGAATGATTGGGTTGGCAGTCTCGGAGGAAGGGAGGGCATACAGACGCCCAATCTTGACAGGCTTGCCTCTCAGGGGGTTATTTTTACAAATGCACATTGTGTGGCACCTGCCTCATCGCCATCCAGGGCAGGCGTTATGACAGGTGTTTCACCAAGTAGTTCCGGGGTGTATGCCAATCACCACGACTGGAGGGAATCCCCTCATCTGGAATACGTTGTTACCATACCGGAATATTTCCGGGAAATGGGCTATGTGGTCAAAGGAGGAGGTAAACTTTTCCATGCACTGTGCTGGACACAGACAGATTATGGGAGGGATCAGAACGATCCTGGAATCTGGGATGAGTATTTTCCTTCAAAAGAGCGCTCGCTGCCTCCAACGCGCTTCCCTGAATCTGCCCGTGAGGACGAAAGGGGTACCATTGTATGGGAAAGCCTTGCCGGGCCGGATACCGAAAACCGCCCGGTCTATTTCTTTGACTTCGGCCCCCTGGGCAGCGATGAAGAGTATGCTGATTACAGGGTTGTTGACTGGGCAATAAGTGAGCTTCAAAAAGATCATGACAAACCGCTCTTCCTGGGAGTTGGCATATACAGGCCCCATATACCCTGGTATGTGCCACAGAAGTATTTTGATATGTATCCTCTGGATGAGGTGGTTTTACCCGAAATACGCCCGGATGACCTTGATGATGTATCGGAGGTAGCTATTCCCTGGCTGAGGCGGGGATGGCACCGGTGGATTCTGGAGAATGACCTCTGGAAAAATGCTGTACAGGCCTATGAGGCAAGTATAAGTTTTTCAGATGCAATGCTTGGCCGCCTTATTGATGGCTTAGAAGAAAGCGGTAAGCTTGACAATACAATTATCGTGCTCTGGTCGGATCATGGAATGCATATCGGGGAGAAAGAGCAGTGGGAAAAATTCACCCTCTGGGAGAGATCAACCAGGGTTCCCCTGCTGTTTGCCGGGCCGGGTATAGAAGCAGGGACACCCAGCGGGGAAGCCGCCAGCCTTCTGGATATATTTCCAACTCTGGTTGAACTGACCGGCAATGAGCCACTGGCGCAGCTTGAAGGGGAGTCACTCATGCCACTGCTGAAGGATCCCGAAGCAGTGAAAAGTACTCCTGCTGTTACAACCTGGCACTACCGAAATCATGCCGTAAGGGACAGTCGGTGGAGGTATATCCATTACCATAATGGCGATGAAGAGCTATACGATCACCATAATGATCCAAATGAATTTTTCAACCTGGCAAAAGATCCAGCCTACAGGGAACTGATGGACTCGTTGAAGCAGTGGCTGCCTCAGATCAATGTGGATCCTATTTATTGATATTCTGATCAGTTCAGGTTTATGCCAACTGTAGCTCCAATCCAGGGCTTGTTTTGATAAATCCAGTGTTTTTGGTTCCGGTCAAGCAGACGGTCCCATCCAACTGCAATGCCTGCCGTAAACTGGTTAATTCCGATAAGCCCTGCTAAGCCTGCAGAAAAAACAACACCTTCATATTCGTCGTGTACTATATCATTTGTAACCCACGGGTTTACTGCCGTTGCCCCAAAACCTGCGAATATCCCTGCTGAATAACCAAAATGGGATACCTGCCTTCTGAATTGACCGGATGGTACTTTATCATAACTGATATTAAAATGGTCCCTTCGGTACCCGGTATACAGCGCACCGCTGATGTCGCTGTTCAACTGGCCTGGCAGGGTGGGCTCAGAAGGCCTGTATTTAAATAGAATAGTTATTAGATCAAGATCAAAACTGGGTTTTACAAGTGAGGTTTCCTCCCTGTCAGCATCACTTAAAGTATCCGGTAGATCCAGGGCTATTCGTTTCACCGCGCCAGGAGTTTCAGCAGCATCTTCGCTCTTTGGATACACCAGGAGACTCTCCTGTTCCCATTCCAGGTAAATTTCTTCTTCCTGCCCCGTTGGTCCTTTTAGCCTGTAACTGCCTTCTGAGAGTGTATCCTGAGGTGTATGCAGCAGCATATTGCATGAACTTAACAACATTAAACCGGCCAGTGATAGAATTAAAAGAACTTTTTTCATCATAATCAGAGTCTGCTTGAAAGTATTTACCCTGTAGTTTGAATCCAAATTATGTCAGTACTTTTAGTGCTTTTTCAATTGCAGCCACTGTACTGTTTATATCGGCATTATTTACCGCCCCCATATGTCCTACCCTGAAGTATTTGGTCTTGAGCGACGGCAGGAGTCCAGGTGCAACTATCACACCTGATTCAGCGATGGCGGCCAGGAAATCGCTCCCGGATACCCCCTCCGGGAAATATACCGCCGACATGGTGTTTGCAGCATCCTCTTCCCTTAGGGGCAGCATCTTCAGCCCCATTCCGGCCATTGTGCTTCTGAACTCTTTTGCTATGCTCCAGTGTCGATGGATCCTGTTTTCCATACCCTCATCCAGTATCATCCTCAGGCTCACCTCAAGTGCCGCCACCAGGTTAACGGCAGGAGTGCCGAAGTAGGAGGGGCGGCTATCTCCATAGGCCTGCATTATAGGCAGCCAATTGCTCCAGTCGCAATAATAGTTGCCAACCGGGGCTCTCCTGGTCCTCCAGACCTCCAATGCTTTTTGGGATACAACAAGGAGTGCAAGTCCGGGAGGTACGCCTATTGCTTTCTGTGAGGCTGTAAGTGCAACATCAATGCCCCATTCGTTCTGCTGCATCTCCTCGCCTGCAACAGAGCAGACACCGTCAAGTATGGTCAGTACGTTATATTTTCTCCCCAGTTCACCAATTGGGCGTGGGTCAACCCTTACAGCAGTTGATGTATCAACATGCGTAAAGGTCATAAGTTTGTATTTTGTTGATTTAAGACTGTTTTCAATATCAGATACAGGAACAGTTCCGCCTGTTTCGGACTTAAGTATTGTTACTTCTGCTCCGTAGCGTTTAAGTAACTCCGCATACCTCTCCCCGAAGTACCCGGTTGAAATTACAAGTGCCCTGTCTCCCGGTTCAATCAGGTTAGCCCCGGCCATATCCATTGCCAGAGTTCCAGAACCTGCCATAATAAAGGCCTGCCCGTCGCTGCATCCCCAGACCTTTTTCATCATGCCAAGACAGTTGCCGAAAATATCAATAAAAGCTGGTGCCGTATGACTGCATGTTGGGGCTCCCATTGCCTGCAAAACAGCGGGCTCAAATTCTACGGGCCCAGGTATCATTAAAAGTTTTCTACCTTTCATAATCAAAAAGTTTTTTGTGTTCTTATGGTCAAAGTAATTCCTCAATTGCACGCTCCAGTTGTGGATCTACACCCCGCTGCCTGTCACCGAAGCTGTTGTGGACAGGAATATGTGGAGGTACGCCACGCAGCTCCAGGTTTTCTCCATCAAGGCTGTAACAACCCCAGCTGGGCAGCCTTGTGAAGGAACCGTCTACCATCTGTTTCCCTGAAGTGAATATTATCCAGCGATAGGTTTCTGTACCAATGATCGTACCCAGACCCAGTGCATCAAAGCCCTCTGCTGTCATCTCAGCATCGCTCAGGCTGCGTTCATTAATGAGCATAACGATAGGGTTGTCAGATGGGGCGAAATTTGGCTGTGGTGCATCCGGTGTTCCACGGTAACGCCATGTCAGATAGGTGCGCTGAGAGAGGAGCTGGAGTACATCATCGTGTACATTTCCGCCCCTGTTGAACCGGATATCAAATATAAGCGCATCCTTATCCATCGCATATGTGGACATATCAATAATAAACTGGTTCAATGCCCCTGCCGACATATTCTTCATATAGACGTATCCTATCCTGCCATCGCTTCTTTCTTCCACGTAGCGGCGGTTCTGAGCTATCCATTCGTCATATAGCAGTGAGCTGATCTGGCTGTATGTGTGTGGTGTGGTAACCACATCAAACTCCTCCCCATCCCTTGAAAACCTCAGGCTGATCTCTTCTGGCATCTCCGGGAAATAGAAGTAGTGGTTGCGGTTATCTTCTAAAGACACCTGGCGGCCATTCACGGCTATAAGTTCATCTCCGGGTTTTACCAGCTGCCTGCTAAGATCCAGGTTGCTTTGCTCTATGATCCTCTTTACTGTAAAGGGA
>PWNY01000054.1 GCA_003557805.1 Bacteroidales bacterium
GAGCCTTTTCCCTGTAAACGGTAATAACGGCATCCGGGCAAACAATAGCACAGTTTGCGCATCCGGTACATTCAGAATTGACCTTGACAACATAGTGATACCCCTTGCTGTTTACCTCCTTGCTCAGGGCAAGTACCTCCTGGGGACAGGCTGACAGGCAAACCTCACAACCTTTGCACCTTTCTATGTTGATGACAATATCACCTTTCCTTGCCATATTAAAAATGTTTTTATTAATTGATAATTAATTAACAATCCATCATGGACAAAACTATAATTATTTATTTAATTAAGCGGTAAATAAGAAAATATTTTTGATAATCCGACATTTATCCATTAAATAAAGCTTGTAAAAAAATAACTATTTTTACACAGTTATGAAAGGCAAAAGGAAAGGGCGTACACGAAAGATGGTAAACCGCATTCTCATTGTTCTTGAGATAGCCGTGCTGATACCTGTATTCCTGCTGCTTATTTCCAACCAGATCATCCGCATTACTGCAGAAAACCATCTTTTCGACTCCACCGAATCAATCCCCTACAACCGGGTGGCACTTGTGCTGGGGACATCACACAGGGTAAGGGACGGTGGCCCAAACCCCTATTTTCATAACCGAATGGAAGCAGCCGCCGACCTTTTTCACAGGGGGAAGGTAAGCTATATACTTGTAAGCGGGGACAACAGGACGCCCTATTACAACGAACCGGGACAAATGCGCGATGCCCTTGTAAGGCTTGGTGTGCCTGACAAGGTGATTTACATGGATCAGGCAGGCCTGAGAACACTCGATTCTGTAATCAGGGCAAAGGAGGTGTTTGGACTAGACAGCATGACAATTGTATCGCAGAGGTTTCACAACCAGAGGGCAGTTTATATTGCAAGGCAGAACGGGATAGAAGTTGCTGCTTACAATGCCCAGGATGTCCCCAGCCGTCAAGATGACAGGACACGGGTCAGGGAGTGGTTCGCCAAGGCCAATGTATTCTGGGACATACTAACAGGAAAGCAGCCCCCTGTACAGGGAGAGGAGTCAGTAATCATCGGGGGTTAAACTTTAATAAGCATAATCCACTATCCTTCCTATATACCTGCCGTTACGGAAGATCCACGTAACTTCATAAAGGCTGGGTATCCTGCTGTTGCGCATGTATATGTACAGTCGCTCACCGTCAGCTGACAGGAAAGCCTTGCTGTGGCATACCCTCCTTCCGAACAATGAGGGTCTTGAACAGAAATTTGGCTCGAAAATATCCCTGTATGCACTCTGGGGCATCCTTACCCTCTCATCACCGAAAAACAAATCAATACCAACTATCCTCTGTTTGGGCATACTGCCATCAAAACCCCAGAAGTACCTGCCATCTATCCTGTGCACATACCCCCTGTCACCCCAGTATTCTATCTGGTGAGACGACGGAAAGAATTTCATACGTGCGATCCTCACACTTATATCATCAAGCTCCAGTGTGATTGTATGGTCAGTAAGGGCAGCAACGCCGAACTGCTTAAGCTGTTCACCGGAGCTCAACCCGGCGATCGATCCTGTAAATGTGAAACTGCCAACTTCAGCCCTTATAACTGAATCAGTCACGCTGAAAAAACTCTCCATCATCCCCTTGGGGTCGGGAACAACGTAAGAGTCGTCCTGACCGTTCACCAGGAAGGTAAACAGGGAAAAAATGCATGTAAAAGCCGCTGTTCTTAACATATCAAGCCTACCCGATAAAGTTAACAAAGATTTTTTTATCTTTCGGGCACTTAAAACCAGAAAAAAATAAGTGTTATGGATATTCAGGAAAAGATCAGGAAAACTTTTGAAGAGGCAGCAAAACCCCTTAAAGCAGGAGAAATAGCTGAACTTGCCGGTATCGAAAAAAAGGATGTGGACAAGGCCATTAAGAAAATGAAGGATGCCGGGAGTATTATATCACCGAAAAGGTGTTACTACGATCTTAAAAGGTAGTACAGGGGGGCTAAACAGGTCTCTTTTACCTTATCAGCTGCATGTACCTTCGCTTTATTGCCTCAAGATGATCCGGGTTCAGGTTTTCCCTGTAAATACGGACAAGGTTGACAATTGCCGCTTCAGTCACGATAAATGCCTGGGCTGCATCAAAATAGAGTATACTTGTGTCATACTTTGCCTCCCCGGTAAGCTCCTTGAATTCCTCCCAGGAATAGCGTCCGGGAACCTCAAAATAACCCTTGGTGTTGTCTTCATGGTCAAGGAATATACCGGGCCGGGCTTCTTTTATGCTGAGCATTTTTGACAGCCGTATCACACCCATCCTCTCCTTTACGGTACGTTTCTTTTTACTGAACAGAACCCCCTCCTGTATCAGGTTCTCCTGCACGATAGTGGCCTGGTTATAGTGTCCGATACCCTTGAGTCGCATGACAGGGCATATCCTGCCGGGCACACTGAGCACACCTGGCACCAGATCTACGGGTCTTATCCTCTTTGAGTTAATGCTGGCAGCAGCATTCAATGTTTCAATAAGGGTATAATACCTTTCAAGGACATAATAGATATATGGCTCAGGCTTACCCATAGGGGCATCATGATAGTACCCGAAGAAAGGGGAGGCCGACTCCAGAACGCATGTGTTGCCGGCAGTATACTCTGGTTCAAGGGTGTTAAGAGGCTCCTCCTTTACAACCTCACAATAATATTGCAGGACTTTATTTGGCATATCTTCCGGCTTAAAGAGATTTATGATATGTAAGTTACAACTTTTGCATCATTGTTACAAATCATTAGGCATTGCTGCGCGGAATTCAAAAAAACAGTAAATTTGTACCCTTTTAAAAACCAGCACCTGTAAATCAGCACGATAAATCTTAATATTATTCAATAACTGAACTTATCTAAAACGAGAGAAAATGAGCAAACAAAAGAAGAGAGTTTATTTTTTCGGCGGTAAAAAAGCCGATGGAGATGCGACAATGCGCAATTTGCTTGGTGGCAAGGGAGCCAACCTGGCAGAGATGGTTAATATAGGAGTACCCGTTCCTCCGGGATTTACCATTACAACAGAGGCAAGCACCATGTTCAACGAACACGGACGCGATCACCTGGTAGACCAGATAAAACAGGAGGTTGAGGATAATATGCGCAGGGTGGAAAAGGAGATGAATGCAGGTTTTGGCGACAAGGACAACCCCCTGCTTCTCTCGGTACGTTCAGGAGCACGTGCTTCAATGCCCGGTATGATGGACACCGTACTTAACCTCGGGCTCAATGAAAACACGCTTGAAGGACTTGCCAAAAAGACCGGCAACGAGAGGTTCGTATGGGACTCATACAGGCGTTTTGTCCAGATGTACGGTGATGTTGTTATGGGGATGAAACCAACCAGCAAAGAGGAGGAGGATCCCTTTGACATCATAATGGATGAGCTTAAGAAGGAAAAAGGCGTTGAGAACGACCAGGATCTGAATACAGATGATCTTAAAGAGCTGGTCAGCCGCTTCAAAAAAGCCGTTAAGGAATCGACAGGTAAAGACTTCCCCGAAGATCCGTGGGAGCAGTTGTGGGGCTCTGTAATGGCCGTCTTTGAATCCTGGAACAATCCAAGAGCAACTTATTACAGGAAAAAATACAATATACCGGCCGAGTGGGGAACAGCTGTGAACGTACAGGCAATGGTATTCGGCAATATGGGTGATAAATCTGCAACCGGTGTTGCATTTACCCGTGATGCCGCTACCGGTGAAGACATATTCAATGGAGAATACCTTGTAAACGCACAGGGAGAGGATGTTGTGGCAGGTACCCGTACCCCGAGGCAGATCACAAAAGAGGGTTCTTTGCGCTGGGCCAAACTGCAGGGAGTGTCGGAACAGGAGAGGAAGGAAAACTATCCGTCACTGGAGGAGATATTCCCGGAGCTTTATAAAGAGCTGGATGAGCAGCAGCAGAAGCTTGAAAACCATTACCTGGACATGCAGGACCTTGAGTTTACGATACAGGAAGGGAAACTCTGGATGCTTCAGACCAGGAACGGTAAACGTACTGGGCCTGCAATGGTGAAGATCGCCATGGACATGCTCCGCGATGGTCATTTAAATGAAGAAGAGGCACTGCTAAGGGTCGAACCTGAAAAGCTGGACGAACTGCTTCACCCGGTATTCGATGATAAGGAGCTGGCAAAAGCCAAACTGCTGGCCAAAGGTCTGGCAGCCTCTCCGGGTGCTGCTACCGGCCAGATTGTTTTCTTCGCCGACGATGCTGCCAAATGGGCCGCAGAAGAGAAAAAAGTGATCCTTGTAAGGGTTGAAACCTCACCCGAGGATCTTAGCGGCATGGATGCTGCAGAGGGTATACTCACAGCACGCGGAGGCATGACATCACATGCAGCTGTTGTTGCCAGGGGAATGGGCAAATGCTGCGTATCGGGTGCAGGCACCATCAAGATAAATTACAAGAACCGTACGCTTACAATTGACGGTAAGGAGTTCAGGGAAGGGGATTACATCAGCCTAAACGGTACCACCGGTGAGGTGTTTGAGGGCAAGATCAAGACTATGGACCCTGAAATGAGCGGTGACTTCGCAAAACTCATGGAGCTGGCGGAAAAACACACCCGCATGCATGTACGCACCAATGCCGATACACCGAAAGACTCCAGGATCGCAAGGGAGTTCGGTGCAAAAGGAATCGGCCTGTGCCGCACCGAGCATATGTTCTTTGAAGGAGTGCGCATAAAGGCAATGCGTGAGATGATCCTTGCAAAGGATGAGGCCGGCAGGCGCAAGGCGCTTGACAAACTCCTGCCTATGCAGAGGGAAGACTTCGAGGGGATATTCGAGGCAATGCAGGACCTTCCTGTGACGGTTCGCCTTCTTGACCCGCCACTGCATGAGTTCCTGCCCCATGAGGATGACAACCAGAAAGAGATGGCAGAAGAACTTGGAATATCAGTTGAGGATGTTAAGGCAGCAGTTGACTCCCTCCATGAGTTCAACCCGATGCTTGGTCACCGCGGATGCCGCCTGGGTAATACCTACCCGGAAATCTCAGAGATGCAGACAAGGGCGATAATAGAAGCCGCCCTTAACCTCAAGAAAAAGGGCATCAGGGCAATACCGGAGATAATGATACCGCTTACCGGTACCGATCCGGAATATGGGCTGCAGGAAGAGATTGTTCGAAACACCGCAGAACAGGTGTTTGAAGAATACGGCGACCGGGTTGAATACCTTGTGGGTACAATGATAGAGATACCGCGTGCAACTTTAATTGCTGATAAAATAGCCGAAAAGGCGGAGTTCTTCTCATTCGGTACCAACGACCTTACGCAGATGACCTTTGGATATTCAAGAGACGATGCCGGACGTTTCCTCCCGGTATACCTTGAAAAGGGCCTGCTTACCCATGATCCCTTCCAGGTGCTCGACCAGGAAGGAGTAGGTCAGCTGGTTGAACTGGGTATCGAGAGGGGACGCAAAGGCCGTCCTGACCTTAAGATTGGTATCTGCGGGGAGCACGGTGGTGAACCCAGCTCAGTGGAGTTTTGCCACAGGGCCGGTATGGACTACGTAAGCTGTTCTCCTTTCAGGGTACCGATTGCCCGCCTGGCAGCAGCACAGGCAGTTGTTAAGGAAAAGCAAAGCAAGGACAGCGGATACAGCACAAATTAATAGCCGCTGAAATCGCTGTTATATAAAAAATGGGGTTCCTGTTTTTCAGGTGCCCCTTTTTTTGTGTCCTTATAAATCTAATTGAAAAAGTTCCCGGAGGAGTTATTCCTGAGGAACTCTTCAGCCTTTCTCATCTCCCGGTACATCAGCTTGTCATTCTCCACAAAAGGCACCACAGCCCGGAATGCCTCAAGCAGCCCGGACAACAGTGGAGAAGTATCAGAAGCTTCCCTGAAACCCATCGCCTGGGAGGCTGTCATCAGCTCAATTGCAAGAACCTTTTCAAGGTTTTCAACAACCGCAAGGGTTTTTACGGCCGCATTTGCACCCATACTCACATGGTCCTCCTGGCCCTGCGAAGACTCGATTGAATCTACGGATGCAGGTGAACATAATTGTTTGTTCTGGCTCACTATCGATGCAGCCGTGTACTGGGGTATCA
>PWNY01000222.1 GCA_003557805.1 Bacteroidales bacterium
AGAGGAGAACACCTCGGTCGCGGGACAGACATCCCGGGAGCTGGACCTGCTCAAAAAGGAGATCTCAAGACGCCGGAAGCTTTAAGCAGTCGTTGCCTTACTGCCTCAAAAGTCATTATCGCAGCACTTGCTGAAAGGTTAAGCGAGTCGATTGCACCGGCCATGGGAATGCGTACTGCATTTGCCCCGGTACCTGCCCACTGCTTACTCAGCCCGGAGGCTTCTGCCCCGAATGCCAATACACATGCTCCGGTCATATCCTCCTCAAAATAGTCCTTTTCTGCCTGCAGGGATGCAAGGATTAGCTTTGGCGGCCTGCCCGCCTCCCACATGGATTGATCCTGAAGCCATTCGACTGCCTCCTGGCTGGAACAACTGATGACTGGCAGGGTAAAAACGCAACCAAGGCTGGACCTTATGGTATTGGGGTTATATATCCCTGTACGGGCCCCTGCGATTACCAGGGCATCCACCCCCGCTGCATCTGCTGTGCGCATAACTGCCCCGAGGTTACCCGGTTTTTCTGTGCCTTCAAGCAGTAGTATCAGGGGATCGGGGGGGAGGCTGAAACTGCCGGGTCGGTGATCCTTCTGCTTGCCTATTATCATAACACCTTCGGCTCCATTGCGGTATGCAAGACTGTCATATACAGCCGGGCTCAGTATAAAGCTATTTGCACTATCAACTAACTCTGTCCTGACAGGATACAATGGTTCCGGCAGGTAGTAGTCCGGGCATATGAGCAGTTTGTGTACAGGTATGCCCGAGGATAATGCCAGGGAGACCTCCCTGCGCCCCTCTGCAACGAACAGCCCGGTTCTTTTTCTCTCTGCCTCCCTGGTCCTTAACTTGATTATTTCCCTGACCAGTGGGTTGGCTTTGCTTGTTATTTTCTGTGTCATGGTTTGTCTTTTTCACCGCAGGTTTATATCCTGAAGAAGTTCTTTCTGAAGGCAAAAACAGTCGAAGCAATACCATAGCACACTACAGCTACTGTCATTACAGTCATAAAGCCGGTCTCCACGGCTATAAGCATTGCCAGTGAGGTGCTTATCACCGAAAGGGAGCCGTTGATCCCCCAGGCCCAGGGGGTCTGGCTTGCGTCATATGAACTAAGATATCGTATACCAAGGGGGAACATAAAACCCTTGAAAAAGGATGGAACCCCTATAAGCAGAAGGCTTAGCATGACTTTGACCGTCAGGGGGGAGGATATGGTCGACTGCAAAACAGGTGTAAGGAAAAAGGTGTAGAACAGCAACATCAATGTTATAATAAGCCCTATACCTGCAGGAAAGCGTGCAATGGCAGGGAGCCTGCCCGAACAGAGGCTGCCGGCCCCGCTGGCTATGAGCATTGTACTGATCACGGCGCTGAGTGCATATACAGGATGCCCGAAATACAAAACAAAGCGTTGTATCAGTATTATCTCCACGAACATGTAACCTATCCCAAGTGCCCCGAAATATAGCAGGGTGCCACCCTTTCCCCTGTGGCTTTTTCTCAGCCTGAGAAGTGGAAGTATTATGAAGATGAATGCAAGTATGGTCCCCTGTATAAGTGTAACCACAACGATCAGGTATCCCAGCTCAAGGAATGGTATCTGGTCAGTGGTATATATCCCTGACAGCTCCCTGATGTTTCCCAGCCTCAGGAATTGTGAAAAGTATGGTTTGTTGTCGGTTGCCGGTGAAATCATAAAACTGTAATCTTCAATTACTTTTTTGTCCCCTTCAACTATCCTGTCAACTATCGAGAAGAATTCGGCATCATCGCTCATATGGTATCTTTGCCTCTCTTCTAAAGTAACACCGGGCAACAGTAGTGGGTCAAAATAGAGCTCTTCACACAAATGGCGTATTTTTTCAACCGCTTCCAGGCTGAAGGGCTGTTTTTTGAGCATAAATGTTATATTGCCCCATGATTTTACTGCAGCAAGATGCTGCACGGGTGATCCAATACCCTTGTTCCTTGCTGTTTCTGTAAGGGTGGCAAGTATCTTGAGCGAAGTTCTTGGCGGATAGTCTGTCCATGTGGAAACTGTAATGATACCTTCAGGGCCAAGCAGGTCCCACATTAGGCTGAAGGACTCAAGCGTCATGGAGTAGTTCTCCTGCAGGGCATTTATCCCGGCACTGCCCCCGAAAGACTCCTGCTGGGGAAGCACTATCATGTCATACTCCTTATCGCTTGCAGAGGCAAGGAAGTTGCGGGCCTCCACCACGTGTATGTCAAGGCTGTCATGAAGGTAGAGCCCGCCTGAATGTTCGGCAAAAACCGTTTGCATCATCTCGACCACCCCGCCATTATCAATAATCGCATCAACGTGTTTTGGCCGGCGGCTCATTGCCTGTGCAAGGGTTGCACCTTCACCTGCATCAATCATCAGCACTTTCCCGGGTTTACCTATCTCCCAGGGGAAAACCTGGGTTGTATAATCGAGAATGTGGGCTTTTTGGCCCGTTTTATATTCCGGGACAACGCCAAAAAAATCACCGTTTACGAATATGTTCTTCTTTACCGGCACCTCTCCCGTAAATGAAAGGCTGAGTGCAGGGGCAAACCTGAGTGCAGGAGAACTTACCACCTCGATAAGCCCGTGAATATCTGGCTTGCTGTAGATTACTTCTGCACCGGGCAGGTTCATTGCCTGTGAAATTCCCTTGTACTGGGAAGTTTCAATCCTTCCGGGCTGGGCTATCAGGTATATTGCCACAAGCACTGAAACTGCGCCAAGGGATATATTGGGTAAAATATGCCTGCGCCCTGATGACAAGATACCGGCGGTTACCGATAAAAGGCCTATTAAGGGTGGTACCTGCTGTGGATAGATGTTACCGAACAGAAACAGCACTATCAGACCACCTATACCTGATCCGAGAAGGTTAGAAAAATAATAGGTGCCTATCTGGCCGGCATGTTTTATAAACAGTATCCCGATCGCAAGAGCCCCGGTGAAGAATGGTATGAAATAGATTAGATAATTGGCTGCAAGAACCGGGAACTGAGCCCTTTCCACAAACAGAAGGTATACGTCAAACTGGAACAGTTCAAGGCGTGTGATCCTGAATGCGAATATCATGAAAAAACCACTGGCGGTCATAAGAAGTGGCACAAGCCAGCCGGATGCCGACAGCAGCCTTTCCCTTGAGAGTGCCAGCAGGGTCCCGCTCGCCCCGAACCCAAGCATAGCTATGGAAATGATCATGTATGCGAAATGGTGCCACTGAACTATTGATATCAGCTGCATCAGGCTTAGCTGGAAAGCAATAAGGGCCGCCGAATGCAGGCCAAGCCCGGTTATTAGTCTGGTCATTGGTCGCATATGGACTGGATCTGTCTAATTGGCTCTTTCAAATGGAACGAACCTGACCGGCATAAGGCTTCTTGTGCTTATACGGCCGTCCTCACCCTTTTCCACGAGCATCAACTGCTGCATCTGGAAGGGCGAACCCACAGGTATAATCATCTTTCCACCTTCCCTTAGTTGCTCCACAAGAGGGGGAGGGATATATTCAGCTGCCGCGGTAACTACGATCGCATCGAAGGGGGCATGCTCCTCCCATCCGTGATACCCGTCGGCAATTTTCACATAGACGTTGTCATATTGTGCATTGAGTTTTTGCCGTGCCTGTTCCCCAAGGGGCCTTATAATCTCAATTGTGTATACCTGGTCGACAATTTCCGCCAGCACCGCTGCCTGGTAGCCCGAACCGGCTCCGATCTCAAGTATTTTACTGTCAGGCCCTGGCTCAATTATCTCTGTCATGAATGCAACAATGAACGGCTGGGATATAGTCTGGCCATAACCAATGGGCAGAGGCCTGTCCTGATAGGCGTAGCGCCTCTGCACGTCAGGTACGTAAAGGTGCCTGGGAACATTGCGCATGGCATCCAGGGTCGCCCGGTCACTTATTCCCCTTGAACTTATCTGGGTGCGCACCATCCTGTTGCGCTCCCTTTCATATTCGTCTGCGGTTAGCTGGTTAAAGCCTGAGATAAAGAAAAGCAGAATAAAAACTGCTGCACCTGTTTTGTTGAATGTTCCCATACTGACAGCAAATATACGTTTTTGAAACCTATATTCAAAGGGCCCCGGTGCGCCCCATCCTGGTAATGAACCCAATTGTGTCGATCCCGTCGGCATAATCCGCAGGCCCGGGTCTTTGCGACCCACCGAAGGGGAGAAGCTTTACACCCTCAAGTGTGCCGGGTTTGCCGACAACACACTGCAATCTGTTCTCGTTCAATCTCAAAAAGGCTGCCGCACCATCCCTTTCCTTGTAATGCATATAGTTAATTACTGAGACAGGTGATGCTGTGGAAGCTGACTCAATTAGCAGGGCATTGCCAGTATCAATGAAACTGTCACCTCCTGCAAAAAGGCGCGCCTTTTGGTACTTGTAGTTATTAAGGTACTTTTGGTTGTCAAGCACACTGTCATATCTTTTCCATTGCCGTGCCAGGCTTTCGGGGTTAAAACCTTCAGGTAAAAGCAGAAATGATACATTGCGGCACCCCAGGCCATAATATGAGAAAACATCCTCCCCAAGCATTCTTAGCTCACTGGCAGTTTCCGTGCCGCTGAGAACAGCCGCTGAGTTCCTGTTGCCCCTAATAATTTTTGGTGTGCCGGAATAATAGTACTCAAAATACCTTGCGCTGTTGTCACTGCCGGTTGCAATTACGGCATCCACACTGCCGGGCAGCTCATTTACCAACTTTATACGGCCAGCTGTCTCCCGGTCTATATCCTGTATCATTTTTGCAACAGCCGGTGGCAGCAACTTATCTGATGATGAAAGCTTACCGGTAAAACTGCAGCCACATGCAAGGACACACATCATATCATGAAAGCCCACCAGGGGTATGTTGCCTGCCATAACCACCCCTATTTCCATACCCTTACCCGGCCGGGTGTCAAGTTCGGGATAGCTTTCAAGCCATGGCAGCAACTGTTCAGGGGCCAACATTTCCGATAGCCTGTAAAGGGCCATGGATACCTGCTCTGCTGTAAACCAGGGGTTGTGCCCTGAACTGCCGGTTGCGGCCCTGAAAAGTTCCCGGGCACCCCGGGGTAAATTACCCGGTCTTTCTTTACGCTCAAGGGCGGAGGCAACCAGTTTGAACTGCCTTCCCAGCTGGGAAAAAACCCTGGTATAATGCTCTGCTGGCCTGTTCAAGATGTTCCGTTTAAGAGAGAAAAATGAATATCTTTACCCCGGCCGTTAAAAAATTGTTGCCGGAAGCTTTTTGCCAAAATAATAATAATTGCTGATAAAGCGTATTATGAGCGTGGAAACTGAAAGGAAGAGCCTGCTGATACTTGTTTTTATACTGGCTTGCACCGGTCCGGGAGCCTATGCCCAGGATACGCTTTATTTCAGGAGTGCGGAAGATTCCCTGGTATACCTGGCAAACAGGATCGTAGAGCCACATGCAGACCTTCTGCGGCTGGAGAATAATGCTGCCTTCAAATCCCACCTTGAGCAGGTACTGCAGAAAGAAGCATCCTTTTATTACCCTTTTGACTCCCTGCGGACTGTTTCAATACTTTACGCACCCGACAACAGGTTCAGGCTTATTACCTGGTATGTCCCTTTAGCAGGGGGCAGCTTCAGGTATTTTGGCATTTTCCAGAAAGGGGAGTGTGACCTTATCGGGGATGACCTTATTTGGCTTGAACACTCCATTACGGACACCGATATAAGAGATCCTGGGGTTTTGAGCGCAGGTGAGTGGTATGGAGCATATTATTATGATATTATCCATCATGTTCATGAAAGTACCGATATATATACCCTGCTTGCCTGGAAGGGAAAGGACAGGCTGAGCAGGATAAGGCTTGTTGAACCCCTGGTAATTGAAAATGGAGTACCATACTTTGGCCGCAGGGTGTTTGACCGGCCTTATGAGGAAAATTTCCGTATTGTTTTTGAGTATTCAGCAAGTGTTTCAATGAGCCTGCAGTATGAGAGGGACTTCATTTTGGATGGTGACAAGAGGGTGTCAATGATCGTTTTCGACAGGCTTGAGCCCC
>PWNY01000299.1 GCA_003557805.1 Bacteroidales bacterium
AAGTCGAAAGTGTCCAGCCCGGCCTTCTGCTTATAAAAAAGTATTTTCCTGCACTTGTTGTTTATCAGCTCTTCGGGCATCAGGCCCCTTTCAACAGCATCTTTTATCTTTTGGATAGCTGCGGGAACGTTCCTGGGCAGAAGCAAAATATCGTTACCTGCCAGCAGGGCCCTAAGCTCCAGTTCACCCGGCTCAAAATAATCGCTTACCCCGCTCATATCCAGTGCATCTGTTATCACTAGCCCTTCAAAACCCAGTTCTTCCTGCAGAAGTGTGGTTATGGTATGGTAGGAGAGGGTGGCAGCGAGTTTTTCTTCAGGCTCCAGTGATGGGATTTCCAGGTGGGCTGTCATTACAGCATGCAGGCCGTTGTCTATAAGTCTTTTAAATGGGTAAATATGTATTGAGTCTATCTCTTCCCGGCTGTGTCTTAACAGGGGCAGGGTGTAGTGAGAGTCAGCATCTGTATCCCCGTGGCCCGGGAAATGCTTAGCACAGGCAATAATGCCCATATCCTGCAGTCCTTTCATGTAGGCCAGGCTCTTTTCAGCAACTTTCTCCCTGTCCTCTCCAAATGACCTGAAATTTATGACGGGGTTTTCCGGGTTGTTGTTCACATCAACCACGGGAGCGAAGTTTATGTGTACTCCAAGGCGGTTTAGCTGTCTGCCTATTTCGAGCCCCATCTGGTATATCAGGATGTCGTCATCAACTGCGCCAAGGGTCATCTGCCTGGGAAACTCGGGTATGCTGTCAAGCCTCATTGCAGGGCCCCATTCAGCATCCATTGCCACAAGAAGAGGGGTTTTTACCTGGCTCTGCAGGCGGTTTGTGAGCAGCACCTGCCTTTTTGGCCCGCCCCTGAAGAAAGCCACACCACCTATATTATGCTCTTTTACCAGGCGTACTATGCTATCATAATAACTCTGGTCCCTGTCGGTATGCACCCTTATCATCATGAGCTGGGCGATCTTTTCCTCGAGGCTCAATGAACTCAATACCGAGTCCACCCATTCACCCTGGTGTTTTACCCCATTGCCTGAAAGAGTTGATGTCCCGGGCCCTGTATGTTTGGCATAACCTCCGCTATTGCCGGGGAGCAAGAAAATAAATACGATGATTGAAGAAAGGTGAATAAAAGGCCGGAACTTACGCATAACAGGTATTTATGGGGAAAAGGAATTAATTAACATGCAAATATATAATACATAATCAAAAGGAATAACAGTAAAGGCTCCCATTTTATTATGCAGTTCCGGTGTTGTAATCTGCCCGGCAGCTTTTTTACCTGATAGTTTATATCCTGTACAACTTCCACCTTCCTGAGTTCAGATATATTAGTGAACCCAACCCAAGCATGCTGAAGTAGATTACCTCGACAAACCATACCAGGGGTGCACTGCCTTTAAGAAACACGGCAATTATAAACGCGGAGACCAGGTAGAATGTTATTGAAAGGATTTCAATAAAAAGGGCGACCATGGTCTTACCTGTTCCTGACAGTCCGCTGAACATTATCATTCCGAACGCAAAAGCGAACAGGGCCAGTGAAATAACCCTGAACAGGGGTACAGTCGCTTCTATCAGGTGAGGCTCCGATGTGAAGAAAGAAATTATCCTTTCAGGTAAGAACAGGTTTACCTGGATAATAATAAGGGTAATAACCATTGCTGCCAATATAACCTTTTTTATCAGGGGTAGGACCTCATTACTCCGCCCCTGGCCGATAATATTGCTGACCAGGGTGTTGGTTGCTGAACTCAGCCCCCATACGGGAATCATCAGCAGCATATAGAAGCTCCTTGTTATATTGGATGCGGCCAGGGCTGTTTCTCCGATCTGTTCTATGACCAAAAAGAACACAAACCAGGCCGAAAAGGACAGAAAGTACTGAAACATGACAGGAACGGCTGTTTTAAGCAATGGTCTGTACTGTGCCCAGTTGGGCCGGTTGAAGCGGAAAAGCCTGAACTCCTCTATTGTGCCGTTTTTCATGGTCATAAAAACAAAAAAGGCGAAGGTGACCACTTCTGCTATATTGGTTGCCATGGCTGCACCGGCAATGCCCATTTCCGGCATTCCGAACCTGCCGAATATCAGGCTGTAATCCAGGAAGATATTGATTGCGGCCATTATGGAGGTGGATGCAATAAGCAGCCGTGTACGGGTTATACCAATGTAAAATCCGTTAAAGCAGAGTACCAGAAGCCCGAAAAGAAATCCAAAGCGCCTGTACCAAAGGTAGTTAAGGCTCTCAGCAAGAACCCCTTCAGATTTGAGGAACCATGAGAGGAATGCTGGTGCGAACCATGACATTATCAGGAAAAGAACGATAGCAAGTGCTATCATAAAATAGATCCCGTGGTCAAAGATCCTGCCTATCTGTCTGAACCTGCCTTCACCATTACGCCTGCCTGTCACTATCTGCAGACCAACCGAGAATCCGGTGCCGAACATCAAAAGGCAAAGGTAAAATATCCCTCCAATCGCGGATGCCCCTAAAGTGACCTCGCCGAGCCTGCCGAGAAATGCCGTATCAATAACGACCATCAGGTTCTGGGCCGTAAGACCAAGAATAATGGGGTATGATATACGCCAGATGCTCCTGTATGTGGTGTCAGCCCTAACAGCCATTTATTAAATATCCTTTATCAGTCAACCATAAGAACCAGCCCTTTCAGGTACTGGCCTTCCGGGTGGAAGATGTTTACAGGGTGATCGGCAGGCTGGCTTAGCTGGTGCAGTATCCTGACCCTGCGGCCTGCAAGTATGGCTGCAGCCATCACAGTGGACTGGAACATCTTTATGTCAACTACCTGTGAGCAGCTGAAAGTAAAAAGAATGCCCCCGCCTGTTATCCTTTTCAGTGCTTCAAGGTTAAGGCGCTTGTAGCCCTGTACGGCCTTGTGCCTGACATTGTGATGCTTTGCATATGCAGGCGGGTCAAGGACAATAATGTCATAATCCTTACGGGTGTTTTTCAGGTACTCCATTACATCCCCTGCATGAGCAGTATGCCTTTCTGACACGCCGTTAATTCCGGAATTTATCTCACTTAGTTTAAGGGCCTTTTTGGAACTGTCAACAGAGTCGACACTTGCTGCCCCGGCCTTAAGCGCATAAACAGAAAACCCTCCACTGTAAGAAAATGTGTTAAGAACCTTCATGCCCTCAGAATACCTGCCAAGCAAAAAGCGGTTCTCCCTCTGGTCGATAAAAAAGCCTGTTTTCTGCCCCCCTGCAGTATCTACCAGGAAATCATTACCGTTTTCCCTTACTTTCAGCAGGCCCTCCCTGCCTTCATAACCATTAATTTCAGTGTTAGCAGGCTCCCCGAACAAAAATCCCCGGCTTTCCCTGTCCTTCCAAAATGTATCTGGGAGTGTTTCCCTGCTTTTGTCATATATACTCTTTAGGTTTTTGCCATACACCTTCTGTATGCCTTCAGATATCTTATCTATGTAAGGGTAAAGCCCTGTCGCATGTACCTGGACCACAAGGTGGCCGTCATAATGGTCTATTATAAGTCCCGGCAGGTGGTCCCCCTCTCCATGTACCAGGCGGAAAACATTTGTGTCCTGGTTGCCTGCCAGGTTCGCTTTTTGCCTGAGCTTGAGGGCGGCTTCAATTCTGTCTTTCCAGAAAGAACTGTCGAAGCTTTCATGCCTTGCGGGAGCAAAATCAAGTATGCGAACAGCTATGGTTGCATCCTGGTATATGCCGCATCCCAGGTATTCATCCTTGTTTGAAAACACCTCGGCTATACATCCCTCTGCTGCAGGCCCGATCATTTTCTTTATGGCCCCGCTGAAGACCCATGGATGAAACCTCCTTACGGCATCATCCTTCCCTGATCGCAGGATTACTTTAAGTTTTTGTGACATCTGTTTATGGATTAAAGACCTGTTGCTCCGGGCGGATGTGATAGCTGACCCCGGCCGGAACAGGCTGCAAAAATAAGCAATTTGTGCCGGAGTTATTTAACCCTTACCGACAGTACTTTTCTATTCTCCAGGTAAAGGTCCAGTAAATCATCCTCTTCGACCGGTCCCACACCTTCAGGCGTGCCTGTAAATACCAGGTCACCGATCTTAAGGGTGACATATTTTGATATGTGGGAGATAAGCTCATCAAAGGAGAATATCATTTCCGCTGAACTTCCCTTCTGGACCCTCTTCCCGTTTTTTTCAAGGTGAAACTCCAGGTTACCAGGGTCTTTAATTCCGGAAAAAGGAACAAAACCGCTTACGGCAGCGGAGCCATCAAATGCCTTTGCCTTTTCCCATGGATCCCCTGCCTTTATACACTCCCTCTGGACATCGCGTGCAGTAAAGTCAATACCTGCTGCGACAGCGTCATAGTAGCTGCTGGCAAAACGTTTCTGGATATGTTTGCCAAGCCTGCAAATCCTTAGTACCAGCTCAATTTCATAGTGGATTTCACTGGAGTGGTCTGGCAGGAAGAAAGGCAGTCCTGCCCTGATGAGGGCTGTCTCGGGCTTCATGAAGAAAAGAGGCTCCCGGGGTTTTTCCTGTTGCATTTCCGAGATATGCCCGTGGAAGTTCCTTCCTATGCAAATGATCTTCATCGGCGGCTCTTAACCTACAGGTCCTTTATTATTTTATCTCCACGGTTAAAGCCCCGCATTATTATCGACTGTATAACATTCTTTGTAGACAATGGGAAGTCCGCCTTCATCATCCAGTCAAAGTACTGTGGCTCCTTGGTGAATACCTCTTCGACCGGCATCCCCTTGTACTTTCCGAACCTGAACACCTCCCTGCCTTCACGGTTATAGCCGATGTGGCCCACAAGGTCGGCATTGCCGTGATTGTATGAGAACTCAAACAGTGCCTGTACATCATTTTTTACCGGCTGGGTGATGCGCCCGTCACGATCTTCGTATTCAACTCCCTGGTACCTTTCTATCTGGGCCAGCAGAATCTCATAGGTGGCCCTTGTATCAGCCTCTGCTGCGTGTGCATCGACCAGTTCCTTGCCGCAATAGAATTTATATGCAGCCTTCAGTGTACGTGGTTCCATCTTGTGGAAGATGTTCTGCACATCGACAAGCCTCCGCTTTTTGATATCGAACTGTATGCCGCACCTTAAAAACTCCTCAATAAGCATTGGCACATCAAATTTATTGGAGTTGTAGCCTGCAAGGTCGGCATTGTGAAAAAACTGCTCCAGTTCGCTGGCGATTTGCGCAAATGTTGGGGCATCGGCCACATCCTCGTCGCTGATGCCGTGGATAGAGGTTGCCTCGGGAGATATCGGGATGGTTGGGTTAACGAGCCTTGTCAGGGTCTCACCCTTACCATCGGGAGATACCTTGAATATACTGATCTCTACTATCCTGTCCTTAACAACATTGGTTCCGGTTGTTTCCAGGTCAAAGAAGGCCAGTGGCCGGTTGAGGTTTAACTGCATTTTTTACAAACTGTTTTGTGGATAATGATACTATTGCGAAAATACAATAAATCCACAACAGTCCGGGTATTAAATATCCCTACCGGTGTCAAATTCCTCAAGGTATTTTGCTATACGGTCAAGGAACATGCCCCCAAGTGCACCGTCAACTATCCTGTGGTCACAGGAGAGTGACAGGTCCATGCGGTGCCTGATGCCAATAGTATCCCCTTCGGGAGATTCAATTACAACGGGTTTTTTCTGTATAAGTCCGACGCCGAGTATTCCCACCTGTGGCTGGTTGATAATCGGTGTTCCCATAGTGGCTCCGAAAGTACCGAAATTTGTAAGTGAGAATGTTCCTCCCTGGATTTCGTCCGGCTTGAGTTTGTTTTTACGGGCCCTGCCAACCAAATCATTCACCTCTTTGGCGATACCTATCAGGTTCTTCTGGTCAGCATTTTTTACCACCGGTACTATCAGGTTGCCGTCTTCAA
>PWNY01000078.1 GCA_003557805.1 Bacteroidales bacterium
GTGTATCTGCCTGTGTTCAGGGAGAAATACCCCAATATATATTAAATGATCAAAAAGAAATAGCTGTAAAAACAATTAAAGAATATCAATCTATTCTGGGCAAAGAAAATTTTTATCTTGAATTACAGGATCATAATTTAAGAGAAGAAAAAAAAGTTAATAGTGTTTTACTTACTATAGCTAATGAATTAGGAATACCGAAAGTAGTAACAAATGATGTTCATTATTCAGATAAGAGAAATGCAGATTTTCACGATATTTTACTGGCTTTACAGACAGGAAAAACTATTAATGATGAAGATAGAATGACTTTTTTTGGTGAAGAATACTATATATTGTCGGATTCATGGTTATCCTCTACCGGTCAGGCCCTTGAACCTGACAATTGGATAATAACACCTGAGATAGATCTAAGTGAGATTGAAAGTGCGGCTCTTGAATTTGAAGTAACACCGAGAGCATCAGGACCTGAGTTCAGGACAGAGAATTACAGCGTACTTGTGTCGGTATCGGGAACAGATCCTGATGATTTTGAGACAATTTACACCGAAAGGCTGCAGCCGGAAATGGAAAACTGGGTATGGCTGCTCAGGACACTGGATCTTTCTGAGTTTGCAGGGCAAACAATACACATAGCCTTCAGGCACCACGATTCTACTGACCTGTATTCAATAGCTCTTACAAACATACATGTGTATATTTCAGGAAAATAAGAAAAGCAAAACATAAAAACATCAGGAAATGTACGGATCATACAAGGGTGTTCAGATGCTTGCCGGATTGATTTTTGTGTTGATTATCACAACACTGTCCTGCAGCGAACCAGCTTCAGTAGGAAACAATAATGGCTCTCTGTTTATAATTGGGGGAGGAAGCAGGCCTGCCGCCATGGTTGAAAGGATGATAAGTGAATCAGGTCTTGATACAGGCGGTTATGCAGTTATACTTCCAATGTCAAGCTCGGTTCCTGACTCAGCAGTTATCTGGGCCAGCGAACAGTTTCTTGAGCAGGGGATGGACCGTATAGCAGGGTTCAACTTTCAACCTGGAGAGCCTGCTCCACAAAGCTGGCTTGACTCCCTTGTGAATGCATCATTGATCTATATTAGCGGCGGAGACCAGAATCGCTTTATGGAGATTGCTTATGGCGGTCCGGTAATGGAGTCGATTCACAGGGCTTATGAGAACGGGTCAGTAATAGCTGGCACGAGTGCAGGGGCCGCTGTAATGAGTGAGAAAATGATCACAGGCGATGAGTTGCGTTATCCTGAATACCGTTCCACATACCCTGTAATTGAATCAGAAAACCTCGATCTCGCACCGGGGCTCGGGCTGTTAAAAACCGCAATTATTGATCAGCATTTTGTCTGGCGAAGCAGGCACAACAGGCTCATAACAGCTGTGCTGGAACATCCGGAGCTTCCCGGCATTGGAATCGATGAATCCACTGCACTCATTGTCAGGGGCAATGTGGCCGAAGTAGTTGGTGAGTCGCAGGTATTGGTTTACAGAAACCCCGGTGCATCGAGGCGGGTGGATGGCAAAAAGCTTGGAGGCACGGATCTGCGGCTGGATATTTATTTACCGGGAGATGAATTTATGATTGAATAAAAAAAGGATATAATCTAATGCTAAAAAAAATACCGCACACCTATGTAATTGTATTTTCAATAATTGTAATAGCAGCTGTTCTCACCTGGATAATACCTCCCGGTAAGTATATAGAAGAAACTGTTGTAAAGGACGGCAGGGAACAAGCCACTATGGTGTTTTACTATGCAGATCAACTGCCTGAGGGTCGCATCCTTGACGCCGAACCACAAAGCTGGCAGGTTTTTTCTGCACTTTTCAAAGGCTTTGTGCGCCAGGCGAACATTATCGTGTTCATATTGATGATAGGCGGGGCTTTCTGGATAATGAACCAGAGTAAAGCCATAGACGTCGGCATAATGTCGTTCTTAAAGCGTGCCAGGAGGCTTGAGGCCAACAGGTTTATGAAAAGGCTGGGGGTAGACAATATTATCATAGTAATGGTGATGCTGCTGTTCAGTGTTTTTGGGGCAATATTCGGTATGAGCGAAGAGACGATAGCATTTGTGATAATACTGATCCCTCTTGCCATTTCGATGGGCTATGACAGCATTACCGGGGTTTGCATGGTATATATCGGGGCACATCTGGGTTTTGCCGGGGCCATACTTAATCCCTTTACAATTGGGATTGCACAGGGGTTGGCAGATATACCGCTGTTTTCAGGAATAGAATACCGTATGTTTGCATGGGTTGTGATCAATGCAGTTGGGATAGCCTTTGTTCTCAGGTATGTTAACAGGATAAGGAAAAGGCCTGAAAGCTCAATAATGTACCAGGAAGACAGTTACTGGCGGTCGCGTGAGAGTGTGGAGCCAGGCAGTATAGAATACCATACCCCGCGAATGGCATGGGTGGTTTATGGCCTGGTGATAATTGTATTGGGGATATTCTCCTTTGCACACCCAGTCTCAACACTTACCATTGGTGCGTCATCATTTACTTTCAGTATACTGCCACCTGCAACTGTTATATTTGCGGTTGCCGGCTTTATAACCCTTAAAAGATCTGTTCATTTCTTTATCCTGTTATTGCTGGCATATACAATACTTTTCCTGATTGTAGGGGTGATGGGTTATGGCTGGTATGTTATGGAGATCGCAACACTGTTCCTGGCAATGGGTATTGCCGCAGGAATGGCTATGAACAGGCATGCAAACGAAATCGCGAATTCATTTCTTGACGGGGTTAAGGATATTATGTCGGCTGCGGTAATCGTGGGCCTTGCCGGCGGAATAATCGTGGTACTCGAGGATGGGGGTATAATAGACAGCATTCTGTATGGCCTTTCACGTTCTCTGGGGCAGTTTGGGAATGTTGCATCTGTAGGGGTAATGTACGTTATACAGACCATTGTGAACATCATAATACCAAGCGGCTCTGCCAAAGCAGCAATTACAATGCCGATCATGGCACCATTCAGCGATCTTATTGGTATTTCAAGGCAGGCAACCGTTATGGCATTTCAGTTTGGAGATGGATTTACCAATATGATAACACCTACATCCGGTGTGTTGATAGCAGTGCTTGGTGTTGCCAGGATACCCTACCATAAATGGGTAAAATGGGTAACACCGCTGATTGTTATTTTGATACTGCTCGGCTTTTTATTGCTGATCCCCACGGTTACAATGGAGCTGAGCGGATTCTAAAATCAAAGAATGTTTAAAATGGATTTTTTAAGGTTAAGCTTTTTGTTTTTGTTTTTGACCGCTTTGCCGGCCGGTGTTGAGGCACAGACATTCTACCATACAGGCAGCGATGAGGCTGTTGAAACCGGCCACTTACCCGGCCTTGTTCTTGCTGGCGGTAATACGGACAATGATGATGCCATGCGCTGGATGCTGGAAAGGGCTGATGGCGGAGATGTTGTTGTGTTAAGGGCAGCCGGTTCGGACGGGTATAACAATTATTTCTACCAGGGCCTGGGGGTTGATGTTAATTCTGTAGTTTCAATAGTGATAAGTTCCTCAGAAGAGGCAGACAACCCTGAAGTTCTTGAAACGCTTGAAAACGCCGAGGTGGTATTTATTGCAGGGGGAAACCAGTGGAACTATGTCAACCACTGGCGGAACACAGAGATGCTTGCCACATTGAACAGCCTTATAAAAGAAAAAGGAATAACGATAGGTGGTACAAGTGCCGGCATGGCTGTTCTGGGGGAGGTTGTATTTTCGGCAGAGAACAATACGGTATGGTCTTCTGAAGCGATTGAGAACCCCTACCACTGGCGGGTCACGCTGGAAAAGGACTTTATATCTGCGCCTTTTATGGAGAATACGGTTACAGATAGCCATTACAACAGGATACAGGGTGATGAAAGGAACAGGCACGGCAGGCACGTTGCCTTTATGGCGCGTATGGCAACTGACTGGGACATGCCTGCAAGGGGGATTGCGGCCAATGACTATACCGCGATTGCAGTTGATGAAGAGGGTATTGCCAGGGTGTTCGGCGATCCTGATTATCCCGATTATGCATACTTCCTGCGCCAGGATGCCGGGCCACCCGAAGTATGTGAGGAAGGCTCCCCCCTGACATGGAACCATGAACAGAGAGCAATAAGGGTTTATGAGGTCGAAGGTGACCATGAAGGGAGCAACTGGTTTGATATTGATAACTGGGATAAGGGTGAAGGGGGGCACTGGGAACACTGGTATGTTATTAGCGGCTCACTGATGAAAAGAGATCTTGATGCAACCGGAACAGAGAACCTTAACCTAAACAAAGATAAGTTAAACCTGTACCCTAACCCTGCAGGTGATATCCTGAACATTCAGTGGGGTTATGCCCAGGGAGATATAAATATCAGACTATTGACAAGCCAGGGGGTTGTCCTTAAAACAAGAAAGGTTCAAAAGCATGAAACTGCGGGTGGACATGAACTTGAACTCGACGTTTCCTGGCTGCAACCAGGCCTATACCTGGTGGAGGTTTCTGATGACAGGTCCTCTGTGACAACACCATGGGTAAAGCTATAGTGATATGCCAGCAATCATAAATATATTGTGCAACATATTGTATCTTTGCAGTGAATTTCTGGCTCCGTAGTTCAATTGGATAGAATAGCAGATTCCGGTTCTGTCGGTTGGGGGTTCGAGTCCCCCCGGAGTCACACAGGTCAAAATTTCACCAACTCAGGAGCCTCCTGTTTGAAATCAGATAAATTCTTTCGGTGAAGGGATGAGTTCTTCAAGAAAGTTTTGCTCTTCCCTATTGAATCAACTATCCTTAGGTGAAAACATCTGTTCCGTAATTTCTCCTGGTGGATTGTTGACGTCTGTAATGCCGGTATTACATTCAAGCAGGAACACGGAGACAGGCTGAGTCATAACGCGCCAAGAGCTTTTAACGGGGTCCTGCGCTCTTTAATGCAAAAAGGGATAGTCAGCGCCCCTTGCCTGTAGAAACAATCACCCAGGGGCCTTATAATGACCCCGACACATTGCACCACTGTGCCAAGACAAATGAGCCCCAGAAAGGAAACATCCGTTTTGTTGTGATGGATATACCAGATGCATTATGTATAAAATAACCCAAGATGACATGAAGGAGACGGAACTGCAATTTTTATATGAGGCAGATGGGCGCAGGTTTTACCGGTCCTTCTATAATGATATCGAAATAATTTGGCATCAGGATGTTAACGACCCTCATGGCTTATTAATATCGTTGAAAGCTTTGCACTTATACAGGGGTACAGCTCATATGAAGAAATGATGTCGGATGACAGCATGCTGGATAAAATAAACTATTTTATGAAATCGACAGGGTCTCCCTTCCCTTTTATAAACAAGAGTGATGCCTAGGCATTGGCTTAACATATAGAGGATTATAACAGTTTCCAGACAAGACCTTACAGGGAGTAAAACTATATTAACTATTTAAAGCATAAATCATGGCAGGACAAAAAAACAGAAAACTCACAGCACCGGTTTTGGTTAACCTTCTTTTAGAGGCCAACACTATTGTGCAGCTGGATCGCCAGGCAGCAGCGCTTACTAAGAAGCATGGATTTAAAGTCTATTGTTCTGACCTAATTCGGGAGGTTTTGAAAGACTATCTCAATGCTTTCAGGCTATGAATCGATTGGTCTCAATTAGATAGAACCCTGAAGGGTGTTTGGCTCATCCGATAAAAACGTGATAATACTTGAGCAAAGAAAACCAAGACCAGGTGATGATTGAAATGGTCGGGTCCATCTAAACAGTGTTTTTTCAAATATAAGTTTATTAACCATTTGTTCATAATCTGAGGGGGGTTAGAGGTAGACTCAAGGCTAAAGGTTTTGTGAATTGCCA
>PWNY01000370.1 GCA_003557805.1 Bacteroidales bacterium
CCCCGCCGATGCAGATGAGGTTGCTGGAGCATATCAGCCATGACCAGAGCGGCCTTGACAAGCAGCACCCCCGGTTTATTTCAACCACGACACAGGAGATTCACTCGCTTGTTGAGGAGGGGCTGTTCATCAAGGAACTGTATTATAAGCTGAAGGTGTTCTCCATACACGTTCCGCCGCTCAGGAAAAGGAAGGAGGATATACCCGAGTTGGTTAGACACCTGCTTCAGGAGCTAAATCCGGCATTTGACAGGAAGGTGCTTAGGGTTGAGGAAGGTGTGATTGAATTGCTGCAGTCATATAACTGGCCGGGTAACGTCAGGGAGCTTAAGAACATACTGATGCAGGCACTGGTACTCTCCCACAATGAGCTGCTTGAAAAGAAGCATATCCGGATTGAACAGACCCTGCTGGAGGAGGGTGGTTCTGATAGCGAAGTCCATGATGAGGAGCCCAGAAGCATGGCCGAGGTTGAAAAAGAACACATTGCCTTCGTTCTGAAGTATGCTGGCTGGAACAAGCAGAAAGCTGCCTCCATCCTCGGAATCACAAGACCAACTCTAAATGCTAAAATTGAGAAATACCAGATCGTGAACTATTAGGTGGTCAACTGCCATAAAAACCTTGCAGCCGGTAATTTAGTTTACGCCGGCTGTTTTTTTGTGCTTTAATGTAAAGAAATAATACACAAACAGTATTAAAATATAAAATAATTTATCAAATAATTTTTGCAAAAGGTAAATATTTTGCTATATTTGTAATGAAAAGAGGAAATAACGTAAAAAAATTATACGGTGAGGCTTTTCGTAATAAGCGGCATATTTTTTCTCTCAGTGTTGCTGTTCCCGGCTATGCAGGCAAATTCACAGGCCAGGGGTGCGGTAAGTTTCACTATTGTGGTTGCAGAGGACAATATTTCATCTGAAAAGAGTGATTTACCAATTACACAGGCATCAGTTTCTGTGCATAATGCCAATAAATTTGATGGAAGCCCTGCTGTAACACCTGTACAACTGAAGTTTTCAGAACAGATTAATATAGGTCCGGAAATGGATGACCCCGGTTCAAAAGACCTTGTAGATGTAATTCAGCGGCAACTTGTGTCTGAAGATGAAGGTCTTTACAGTGGTCTCAGCACAATATCAAAAGCCGGCAAGGTTGTCGAAGATGAGGGTGAATATGTCGTGGTAATGGAGTTTAACTGATCTTCTTGTGTACCGAATAGGACCTCCACTTTTCAATTACCTCCTTCATGTCGGGGGCCAGCTCTGAGTCAAAAAGCATGTATTTGCCGCTTTCTGGATGAACAAATCCGAGTGTTTTTGCGTGCAGTGCATGCCTTGGGATAATGTTGAAGCAATTCCTTACAAACTGTTTGTATTTTGTAAATGTAGTTCCTCTTAATACCTGGTCTCCTCCATAGGTGGCATCATTGAAAAGAGGATGGCCTGCATACCTGAAATGCGCCCTGATCTGATGCGTACGGCCAGTTTCCAGTGTGCATTCCACCAGGCTCACATATCCAAAGCTTTCCAGCACCTTATAGTGCGTTACGGCGTGTTTCCCATGGTCGCCCCCGGGAAATACATCCATTATCTTCCGGTTTTTCAGGCTTCTCCCTATGTGGCCCTGAATTGTCCCGGACTCTTCCCTGGGCTCCCCCCAAATGAGTGCATGATAAACCCTGTCTATACTGCGCTCGTAAAAGAGCCTTGCCAGCCTGCTCTGTACGAGCTCGGTCTTGGCAACGACAAGCAGGCCGGAGGTGTCCTTGTCAATACGGTGAACCAGCCCCGGCCTGAGGTTCTCCTTGTCCTGCGAAGGTAGTTTGCCGAAGTGGTAAACCAGCGCATTTACCATTGTTCCAGTATAGTTTCCGTAGCCCGGGTGCACCACCATTCCCGCCTCCTTGTTTACGATAACAAGGTGATCATCCTCGTAGACAATATCAAGGGGTATGTTCTCGGGTATAAGCTCTATCTCACGGGGAGGGTGTGCCAGTACTATGCTGATTGTGTCTTCCGGTTTTACCTTGTAATTTGGTTTTACCGCTTCCCCGTTTACAAGTATATTGCCTGCCTTTGCACTGTTCTGTATTTTGCTGCGGCTTATGTTCTCAAACTTGCCGAGCAGATATTTATCAATGCGCAGCAGCCCCTGACCCTTGTCCACAACTATGCGGTGATGCTCATAAAGATCATTCTCCTCTTCCTGGCTTTGTCCGGAAGCATCATCAGACTGCTGCCGGGTTATAGGTTCACTTCCCTGGCCTTGTTCCTTTTCAGGCTGATTATTATCCTTTTCAGAAAATATCACAATATTGGTTGTTTTTTCTGCTTCCTGCATGCTGGAAGCCCTGTGGTCATCTGGAAATTATAAAACGGGTGCTTTGTCTTTTGCCGGTAACAGGATTCTCGATTACAAGAAGGTAAATGCCGTTGCGAAGTGAAGATATATCAAGGGTTTGTTCATACTGCCCTGAAATGACCATCCTCCCGCCAGTGTCAAAAACCTTCATAACTACCTGGCCTGTATGCCAAACATGCCCTTCGAGCTTTATATTCAGGCGGTTGCCTCCTGCCGGGTTTGGGTAAACAACCAGTCCGGCTTCTTTTTCTTCCGGCCGTGGCAGATCGGTGTTATAATCCCTTTTCATCACCGGCCTTATCATCAGGGCACCGGATTTGGTGGAAGGCTGCCATCCGTCTCCTGTATTTATAAAAAGCCTGTGGCTTACGTCATTGTCAAGGTCAAAACCAACCACCATTGAGTTGCGTAGCTCAACATTGCCCTGCTGGGTTATACCAACATAGAAGGTGTCTTCAACCGCCACCTCTTCATCAAGGTATAGCTTTACAAACCTGCCCCGTTCATCCTCTTCAATAATTAAACTCTCTTCAGAGCTGTAAAGAAGCTGTTCCGGATCTATGCTGTTCCACACCTTCAGCCGGAACCCCTGCTGGTAATCGTTCCTGGTTATGGACTCAATAAAATAGATCTTCACAGCCTCAACAATATCCTGGTGCTGTGCCACAAACTGCATTGCCCGCGATGGGTAATGCCCCTTAATAATGTGTATCATTTCAGGGTTGCCGTCGTCATATGAAAAATAATCATGAAACCTCTGCCTGAATATAATTGTGTCATTTGAGGGGAAGGCATCTCCTGTTGCGCCCTCTCTCAGTGAATGGACAATGCTGAAGTCCCTGTGTGTGGCAGGTGCTGTTGGCAGTGGGTTTGTAAGTACGATCGGGTTGGAGTGGGGCTGGTAATCCTGGTAACCGATCTCGTAAAATGGTGCTATCGCCCAAGACCCACCCGAATAGGTCCTGATTGTATTATCTCCCTCATCCCTGATAACGTACCTGTAGGTGTAGTTATAGGATGTGTTGTCCAGGTTGCTTATCCTTACACTGAAGTTGTTCCTCAATAGCCCTTGAGGGTTGGCAACGTAATGTGACCATGGTATTGCCGTATAGTCCCTGAGCATGGACTGTGCCGGTGAGGCAAAAGCAATATCATAGTAGGTGCTGTCGTGTATGCTCCTGCCGGCATCAAGGTACACATAGTCAATATTCCAAATGTTGGCCGTGGATGAGAAATTTGGGATGCTTCGCGCCTGAGGAAATGATGCCGTGTTCATGAACCTGAAACGGAACCCTTCTGTAAAGTAACGGCTGTCTGTAATTGCAAGGTTCACCCTCTTAAAGTAGGGGAAACTGTCCTTTGCAAAGCTCTTGAGGCTCGGTCCGGTTGCGCTCCACATTGTCTGCCAGTGATCGCTGTCATCCTCATCCTCCCCTTCATTAACCTCTTCAGGCAGATAGAACTGTAATAACAGCTGGTCATGATCGGAAGGGGAGGCACCAGTGCCTTCAGGCTGATAGTAGAAACTGATAACAAGGGAGTCTTCCGGGCTGTAACTGCTCAGGTCTATTGGGTTTGAGGTAAGGTGGTCAGCCGGTCTTGGCAGGTTGTCATTGCTGATATGGGAGTATATGTTCCCTTCATCGTCCAGGATGTCAAAACTGGCAACATTGAATGTTTTGGGGTGAACTGCATAACCGTTGTTAATGAACACATAGTTGTCTGACCACCTGGCAGGGTCAGGGTAGGGTCCGGTATAGGAGAAGTCGTCCCAGAATGGCAGCTGCAGGGGGGCTGTTTGCAGCTTCAGTGAAGCCCTGTTCTGAAGGAGGGCCTCTTTTGTCTTTGCAGGGTTGTAAGGCAGGGGCAGCACAGCCTCCTGGGCAAAGGAAGGCCTTATGATTGTTGCCAGTAATAGTAAAGCAAGTAACGCTCTTGTAATCATCTGGTTGACAGATTAAAAAGGATCGCTTTCATTTTCATGTGCCGGCCTGTACCATACATTTACAGATTCTCCCTTTGGAATTATCATCCCTTCATAATACTCGGGTTCCTGCCTGTAAACCCTTGCATTATCCCTGACAGCGTCTGACTCGAACACTTCGATACCAAGCTCAAGCTCAAGTTCAGCCAGAATCTCCTCAACCTCCCCGGGTGTTCTTCCTGTAAGATCTGGTATGGGTACCGAAAGAAGCTGTTCAAGGTACTCTTCGAAGTCAAAAACCTCTGTAGAACGGAAAAAAAGATCGACATTGCTGCCGGCCTGGGCATAACGGTTTTCTGCAAGCGGATCTGGCTCCTGCATATACACTTTAATATTTGATGTGCTGTCATCCATGAACACGACATCGCCAACATTCAGCCCCATCCTGTTAAGTGCCCTGGTGGCTTCGGTACGGGACATGCCTATGACAAGCGGAACCGGAGTTATGTTGTCTCCGAGCCCCTCACCCAGGACAAGGTCTATGGCAGTTCCCTTCTCCACAGGGGTGCCCGGCTCAATAAGCCCTTCATTGAACTTTTGCTTCAGTACGGCATCCCTTGCTATATCGGGTTGGTAATCAAGCACTCCCACCCTAAGTCCGTGTGTCTCGAGTATAGTTATGGCCTGCCGGCGTGACAGGTCTGTAAGATCGGGCATAGGAACCATTTCCGGCAGTACCGCAACAGTGGTGAGGTATATTGTCCGGTTACGTTTTACTTCAGTCCCGGGTGCCGGGTCCTGCAGGGCTATGCTTCCCGGCCTGCGGTCGTCGTCATATATTGAGTCATTGATTGTATAACGAAGGTTCATTGAGGATAACAAATCAGCTGCCTCCTGCACGGTATAGCCTTCCAGTTCGGGTACGCCTATGCTTCTGCCATGGAGGGTATAGAGATCAAGCAGCTTGAGAGAACCCCATATAATGAACACCCCCAGGGCGGAGGCAATTATTAACTGGCGCAGGAAAGTCCTGCTGAACATAAAATCCCAGACACTCATTTTAACTGATCAGATATATTGAGGCAAAAGTAATACAAAATAAGGATATGGCCATCTGACTTAATTGGTAACGCTGTTTTGGCCCGATTATGTTTTATAGGGGCTAAAAAAAAACACCCATTTGTATTGATGTAAAAAGCAGGCAAAAAACAGAAAAAGCTTACATTTGTCTGAAGGCATCAATTAACGGGTGAATTGATTTACCCGGGTAAGTTTTTGTGGGGGATAGTAAATCTTTTGAAATGAAGAAAAAAAAGAATATTGCTCTTGTAGCTGGGGGGGATTCCGGGGAGTATGTGGTTTCCATGGAGAGTGCCCGCACCATCAGGGAGAACATTGACCCGGAACTTTATGAGGTTTATACTATCGTTATAAGGCATGGTAAATGGGAGTATACAGACAGTGAAGGTAAAAAGTACCCCGTTGACAAAAATGATTTCTCGGTTGATTACGCAGG
>PWNY01000261.1 GCA_003557805.1 Bacteroidales bacterium
ATCAAAAGGGCAACCGATGTGATGATCGCGGGCAAGGTAGTGGTGGTTGCCGGCTATGGTGATGTGGGCAAGGGCTGCGCACAGTCAATGCGCAGCTATGGTGCCAGGGTAATAGTAAGCGAGATAGACCCTATCTGCGCACTGCAGGCAGCCATGGAAGGCTTTGAGGTAAAGACATTAGAGGATGCACTTGATGAGGGTAATATCTTCGTTACCGCTACCGGCAACAGGGATGTTATCACCGTTGAGCATATGGCCAGGATGAAAGACCAGGCGATAGTGTGCAATATCGGCCATTTCGATAATGAGATACAGGTAGATGCACTTGACGCACTTGAGGATGTTAAGAAGGTTAATATAAAGCCACAGGTTGACAAGTATATCTTCCCCGGCGGAAATGAGATCTTCCTGCTTGCCGAGGGCAGGCTGGTGAACCTGGGTTGTGCCACCGGGCACGCATCCTTTGTGATGAGCAACAGCTTTACCAACCAGGTGCTGGCGCAGCTGGATCTGTGGCAGAAAGATTACGATCTGGGTGTCTACTGCCTGCCCAAGCACCTTGATGAGGAGGTTGCACGCCTGCACCTTGAAAAGATAGGTGTGAGGTTAACAAGACTAACCGACGAGCAGGCCGCCTACATAGGTGTCAAAAAGGAGGGGCCCTATAAACCTGAACACTACAGGTACTAATTATCAGTTACGTATGGTCAGCCTGTTGGTTGAAGGGTCAAAGATGGCATTATACTGCTTCAGGGGGTAATTGCTGCTGCCCTCAACAACAGAACCGTCTATTACCAGGAAGACCGAACCGCAGCAGGGGTCGGAAGCCCTGAGGTTATCATCCTCCAAAAGGCTTACCATGCAGTTGTCCGGGTCGCAGGGGCAGGCCCGGTCAAAGGCCCTGAACTCATCCATGGATACCCTGTAGACGATAATGCCCTGGTAGCCGCCTGATTCAGAGCGGGAGAACTGATGTGACATTCCGGGGCTGTTCAGGTTGTAGTGGATGATGTTGAAGTTGAAGTTCACCAAAACGTGGGGTACCGGGTGCTCCCTGTCCTTGTCGCAGGAGCTCAGCAGGCTGGGCATCGCGGCAAAAAGGATAAGCAGCAGGCCGGTCATTATGATTTTTCCGGGTAATTTCATTACAGTGATCTATTATTTATGCAAAGTTAGGTTTTTTTGGTATTTTTGCTTTAACACTGTTTTCACAAGGGCTATTTCAAATGGAAGATTTTGTATATATAATACTTATTGTCGTATGGGTGCTGGTAAGCTTTTTAAAGCGCAAGCCCAAGAAGAGAGCCCCTGCCGGTGAATCAAAGCCGGCCAGGCAGAAAGATACCAGCGGTAAACCTGAAGAGGTCTCCATGGAGGAGATGCTGGAGGAGTTTTTCGGTGGCGGCAAAAAGAAAAAGGAGCAGCAAAAACCGGCCGAGGTGCAGTATGACAAAAGAGAGGAGAGGAGAACCCGGGAGGATCTGAGGGAGCAGGAGAGATGGGATGCAAGGGGAAAGGAAGACTACAGCCGGTATGACAGGCAGTCTGAGGAGCCGGCATACCAGGACCATTCGGGTACGGATTCAGTTGCCGATGACCATGAGTTCGCCTCGGAGGGTAAGGTGCAGACCATTGACGATCTTATTGAGTCACACAAAAGAGAAGAGGCAATAAGGCTGGCAAGCGAGCAGATGCTGGGCGATGAACACGCCCATGAAGGTATCCCGGAGTTTGACCTGAGAAAGGCCGTCATATTCTCAGAAATATTAAACAGAAAATACCACTGATAAATTTGAAAATTAATAAATAATTATTTATCTTTGCTTTTAGCATAGTAAAGCAAAACTTAACGCCTGATTTTGGACCGGTGGTCCGATATCAGGTCTTTTTTCTGTAAGCCCCCTGTGTACATATATCATGCAGCAGGGCTTGTTTCAGGGCCGGAAGGTGTCAGGCAAGCCCACTGAACCGGTATATGTAATAAGGGAAAAATGGTTTTATAAAACAAATATCACGATCAATTTATTCCAGGCGTTCTGGTGCCGCAGAATGGGGTGCCCATTGAATGTCTGGTATTATTTTAATACCAAATCACTATGAGCCAGGTACAATATTTCACAAAGGAAGGACTTGACAAGCTGAAGGATGAGCTGGAGAAACTCAAGTCAGTAGAAAGGCCCGCTATATCACAGATGATAGCAGAGGCAAGGGAAAAGGGCGACCTTTCTGAGAATGCCGAATATGACGCGGCAAAGAATGAACAGGGCATGCTGGAGCTTCGTATTTCAAAGCTTGAGGAGACCCTCAGGAATGCACGTGTTATAGACGAAAAGCAGCTGGACAAGAGCAAGATCTCAATACTGTCCAGGGTCAAGCTGAAGAACCTCAAGAATGACGCGGTTATGGAATATTCCCTGGTACCCGAGAACGAGGCTGATATCAAAAACAGGAAGATATCGGTAAACTCACCCATTGCAAAGGGGCTGCTGGGAAAGAAAGCAGGGGATACCGTTGAGATACAGGTGCCCGTGGGCCTGATGACATTCAAAATAATAGAGGTTTCTCCGGTAGGAGCCTAAAAACAATATTGCCATGCCTTCAATTTTTTCACGTATCGTAAAGGGGGAGATACCCTCACACAAGGTGGCAGAGGATGACAACTTCCTTGCCTTCCTTGACATCAACCCCCTGGCCAGGGGGCACACCCTTGTTATACCCAAAAAGGAGGTCGACAACATCTTTGACCTGGATGATAAGACCTACACCGGCCTGTGGATGTTCGCAAAAAAGGTTGCGGGCGCAATTGGGAAGGTAATGCCCTGCGAAAGGGTGGGTATTGCCGTTCTGGGCCTGGAGGTACCACATGCCCACATCCACCTGGTGCCCATTAACGGCATCTATGACATTGACTTTTCAAAGCCCAAGCTGAAGCTGGGCCCCGATGAGTTTGCCTCAATCGCTTCAAGGATAGCGGCAGAGGTTGACTAGTAACCGGCCTATTTTTTGGTAACCCTGCGGGGGTTGGATGCGATATATGCCTTCCAGCCGCTGTATGAGCTGCCCTGTTTTGCAGGGCTGCTGGCCTGGTAGTGGTGGCACAGGGCCACGGCCAGTGCATCCGTAATATCCAGGTTGTCGGGAACTCCCTTTATCTTTAGTATGCGGTAGAGCATGCCTGCAACCTGCTCCTTTGAAGCCCCTCCTTTACCGGTGATTGACTGCTTTATCTTGCGGGGTGAATATTCAAACACCGGAATATCCCTGTAGAGGGCTGCCGCAATGGCAACACCCTGTGCACGACCCAGCTTGAGCATGGACTGTACGTTCTTGCCGTAAAATGGGTGCTCTATGGCCAGTTCGTCGGGCTTGTACTCGTCAATGTTGCGAAGTACGGTATCGAAGATCTTCTTAAGCTTCAGGGCATGATCGCCCAGCTTCTCCATCTTTAGCACATCCATGCCCAGTACATGGACATCTTTGCCGTCCAGGCCTATTATCCCCAGCCCCATATTGTTGGTGCCGGGATCTATGCCTATTATGATCTTCTGGTAGGTCAAGGGGTTAAATTTTACCTTAAGACAAGACAATTACAAAGCTATGCAATTTATTGAAAAAAATATATGACCAATTTATCTTCATATAATTACCTTTGCACATAACATACCGGCAGGTACACTTAAAATTTTTCATTAATAATTTCTAAACCGATGGAAAAAGGTCCGGAACAGCAGAATATAAGGATTGGTATCAGCCAGGGAGATGTCAACGGCATCAGCTATGAGATAATCATGAAGACCCTGAGCGACTCAAGGATCCTTGAGTTTTTCACTCCGGTTGTTTACGGATCCTCAAAGGTCGCCTCATATTACAAGAAGATTCTTGGTATACACGATTTTAACTTTCATGTGGTAAAGGGGGTAGACCAGGCAGTGCCCGGCAAGGCCAATATGCTCAACCTCTTCAGGGAGGAGATAAAGATAGAAATGGGCCAGCTTACCGAGACCGCCGGCAAGGCTGCCGTACACTCCCTTGAGAAGGCCGTGGAAGACTTAAAGCAGGGACACCTGGATGCGCTGGTGACCGCACCCATCAACAAGCAGAACATACAGGGGGAGGAGTTCAACTTTCCAGGTCATACCGAGTACCTTACACGCAGGTTCGATGCCGAGGAGAGCCTGATGCTCATGGTAAGCAATGATGTGCGCATCGGGGTCATCACCGGTCATATTCCCCTTGCGCAGGTGCCCTCGAGGGTTACGCCCGAGCTTATATTGCAGAAGGTGCAGATACTGAACTCCTCACTGAAAAGGGATTTTGGCATAGAGAGGCCGAGGATTGCGATAATGGGGATGAACCCGCATGCGGGAGACAAGGGGGTTATAGGCCAGGAGGAGCAGGAGGTTATAATACCGGCCATACGCAGGGCCTTTGACGATGGCATACTCGCCTTCGGCCCATACCCGGCCGACGGCTTCTTCGGCAGTGCCTCATTCAGGAACTTCGACGGCATACTGACCATGTTCCATGATCAGGGCCTGATACCATTTAAGATCCTCTCTTTCAAGAGCGGGGTGAACTTCACAGCCGGTTTGCCAATTGTGCGTACATCCCCTGCCCATGGTACGGCATTTGACCTGGCAGGCAAGAACGAGTCCAGCCCTGATGCCTTTAGGGAGGCTATATACCTTGCTATAGATATTGCAAGGAACCGCAAAATATACGATGAGGCCTCGGCCAACCCCCTGGGCAGCAGTGAAGAATCAGGTGACAGCAATGACAGTTAAAATGCCCCTCAATGAAGCAGGCTTGCACCTATACCATATCGGATGTGGCCCGGGCGGTAAATGGGCATATTACCGGCAATACCGCGGGTAATAACCCTGTCAGGCTCCTTCTTACCGACTCCAGGAGGCTTCTCTCACCAGGAGTTACACTCTTTTTTGCCATCAAAACACGCAATAATGACGGCCACCGGTATATAGGGGAGCTTCTTGAAAAGGGTGTAAGAAGCTTTGTGTTGGAGAAAGCACCACGGGATTTAGCAGGCAGGTACCAGGACGCCTCTTTCCTTATTGTAAACAACAGCCTTGATGCGCTGCAGGCACTTGCCGCCACACACCGTTCAGGATTCTCATTCCCGGTACTGGCCGTAACTGGCAGCAACGGCAAGACGGTGGTCAAGGAGTGGATATACCAGCTGCTCTCCCGGAAGCACTCCATTGTAAAGAACCCCAAGAGCTTTAACTCACAGATAGGTGTTCCACTGTCGGTATGGCTAATGGAGCCGTACAACGATATGGCGGTGTTCGAGGCGGGAATATCGCGCAAGGGGGAGATGGAGAGGTTAAGGGCCATCATAAGGCCCACCGCGGGGATTTTCACCAATATTGGGCCGGCACACGATGAGGGGTTCTCTTCAAGAAAGGAGAAGGTCAGGGAAAAACTAAAGCTGTTTACAGGCTGCGACAGCCTGGTCTACTGCGGTGACCACGGCCTGCTTAAAGAGGAGATCAATATGTGGCATGAGGAAAACAGCAGCGTGAGGCTGTTTTCATGGGGCAGTGACCCCTCTTCCGACATTGTAATAAAAGAGGTAAAGGGTACGGGAGGCTCCACAAGGGTGTCCATGCTGGCAGGGGGCAGTAAGTTCGAGGTAGTTGTTCCCTTCAGCGACAGGGCATCGGTTGAGAATGCTCTCCACTGCGTTGCCTACCTGAAGCTCCTGGGATATGAAGATGACTTTATCAAAGAGGG
>PWNY01000166.1 GCA_003557805.1 Bacteroidales bacterium
ATGTATTCAACGAAAGGCTAATAAAGGAGGCAATTGAATATGAGGTTTCCAGGGGAGGGCAGGTCTTCTTTGTACATAACAGGGTGCACAATATCCAGGAGGTGGCAGAGGTGGTAAAAAGGGCCGTTCCCTCGGCAAGCATCGGCATAGCTCACGGACAGCTTGACGGGAGCAGGCTTGAAAAGATAATGGTAGACTTTATCAACGGTGAGTTCGACGTTCTTGTGTCAACCAGCATTATTGAGTCCGGGCTGGACATACCCAATGCAAACACCATTATAATAAACAATGCTCACCATTTCGGCCTGTCTGACCTGCACCAGATGAGAGGAAGGGTTGGCCGTACCAATAAAAAGGCATTCTGCTTCCTCCTCTCCCCTCCACTGAGCACCCTGACAGAAGAGGCCCGCAAGAGGCTCAGGTCAATAGAGGAGTTCTCTGAACTGGGCAGCGGTTTCAGTATAGCGATGCGAGATCTTGATATCAGGGGGGCCGGCAACCTGCTGGGGGCTGAACAAAGCGGCTTTATCACCGAGGTTGGCCTGGACACATACCACAAGATACTGGACGAGGCAGTTTCAGAGCTAAAGGAAGAGGAGTTCAGGGACCTGTTTACCGGAAGCGATGAAAAGCAAAAGAGCGGGGCATATGTACCGGACTGTCACCTTGAGACAGACCTGGAACTGATGATACCGAGCGACTATGTTTCCAATATTGAGGAAAGGGTCAGCCTGTACAGGGAAATTGACAGTATTGAGGACACAGCTGAACTGGACTCCTTCGCACTGCGCATGGAGGACCGCTTCGGCCCCCTCCCTGAGGCAGTAAGGGGCCTGCTTAAGGCAGTTAGATTAAGGTGGATGGCAAAGAAGTGCGGTTTTGGAAAACTGATACTGAAAAAGGGCAGGATAATAGCCCATATGCCCGGCAGTGAGAAAACAGACTATTACCAGGGGGAGGTTTTCGGTAACATTCTCAGCTTCGTGCAGCAGAACCCCCGGCGGTCAGTTATAAGGGAGAGCGGCAACCACCTGGTACTTGAGATCAAAAACCTGCCCGGTATTGACCAGGCACTCGATCTTATCAGTAATCTTTCAGGATCTCACTGATATCCTGCTTTATCTTTTCTGCGATGTGATCGGCCTTTACAGTACCGTCACTCTCAGCATATATGCGTATAACGGGTTCAGTATTGGATGACCTGAGGTGTACCCACTCACGGTCAAACCATATCTTAAGCCCGTCTGTTTTGTCAAGACTCTGTTTTGAATATTTTTCAGCTATCCTGTCAATTACTTTCCGGGTATCAATATCACCCGAAAGCTCAATCTTGTTCTTTGATATATGGTAGTCGGGATAGGTTTTCCTCAGCCTTGAACAAGAAAGCCCGCTTTTTGCAAGCTTGCTTAAAAAAAGCGCTATCCCTGCCAGTGCATCCCTGCCATAGTGTAGCTCCGGGTATATAACACCCCCGTTACCTTCCCCTCCTATCACTGCATTGTGAAGTTTCATCGCCTCAACGACATTGACCTCCCCAACAGCAGAGTAATAGTGCCTGCCGCCGTGTTTTTCAGTCACCTCGGCAAGCGCCTGGCTGGAAGAGAGGTTGCTGACGGTATTTCCGGGGCTGTGGGTTAAAACGTAATCGGCTACCGCAACCAGTGTATATTCCTCCCCGAAGGCTTCTCCATCTTCGGATATAATAGCAAGCCTGTCCACATCAGGATCAACAGCAATGCCAAGGTGGGCATCGGTTTCAGCAACTTCCGAGGAGAGGTGGGTCAGGTTGTCTGGAAGTGGTTCAGGGTTGTGCTGGAAAATACCATCAGGCTCACAGTATATACACCTGACCCTCTCTACCCCCAGTGCTTCCAAAAGCCTTGGGACGGCAATACCTCCGGAACTGTTTATTCCGTCAACAACAATACTCAGGTCTGCAGCCTTTATAGCCTCAGCATCCACGAGCGGAAGGTCAAGTATCTGCTCAATATGTTTTTCCAGAAGGTCACTGGCAGCAGTGTAGGTCCCGATCTTTTCGGAAGGAACAAATTCAAAGCCCGAAGGGTCGGACATTGCCTGCATTTCGGCGGCCTCCTTCATGGTAAGGAACTCCCCCTTTTCGTTCAGCAGCTTAAGGGCGTTCCAGTTCCTTGGGTTATGGCTTGCGGTAATAATTATGCCCCCTTCAGCCGAATGGTTTATCACCGCCATTTCAACAGTCGGGGTAGTTGACAGGCCTGCATCAATTACATCAATACCCATTGACCTGAGTGTTGACACAACAATGGAATTCACCACCGGCCCTGACGTCCTGGAGTCCCTGCCGATCAAAACCCTCGTCCGTTTATCCGGTCTCTTTGATCTGAGCCACATGCCATAGGCTGCAGCAAAATTGACGATATCAACAGGCGAAAGTCCTTCTCCCGGCCTGCCTCCTATTGTCCCCCTTATACCTGATATAGAGTTTATCAAAGTCATTTATACATGTTTTGATGCAGCACAAAGTTAACAGAATTATCCAAAGCATACAGCCTTAAAAATTACCTGTTTGGCCCGAACAGGAATTTACATCAACTGCATATGATCAATATGCTTAATAATCCGTTCAATATGGTTAATTTTGTAAAAAATCAGTGCAACTGGCATCCATTGTGAACCATAAGCCAAAAAAAACTTTCCTGATCGCGGGGCTCATCCTTATCCTGGTCTCTGCCTGCATGCCTGCCAGGCGTTTACCTGAGGGAGCATACCTGCTGAACCGTAACCGTATAGAGGTTGAGGGTGCAGAGGTCAGCCAGCACGAGCTTCGCAGTTATCTCCGACAGTCTCCAAACCGCCGTATACTGGGTGTATACCGGCTGCAGCTCAATGTCTACCAGCTTGCAGACAGGGGCAGGGACAGCAGGTTTAACAACTGGCTTAAAAACACCATCGGCGAACCCCCGGTAATATTTGACCCTCTCCTTGCAAGCAACAGCAGCAGGCAGTTTGAACTGTACCTGCACAACAAGGGATACTTCAATGCGGATGTTGATTACGATGTCGTATACAGGGGCAGAAGGGCCAATGTAACATATAAGGTAAAAGGCAATGATGCTTACAGGATAAGGGACATAAGCTATAATATCAGGGACAGCCACCTGGCGGGATTTATATATGCCGACACAGTATCATCCCTGCTGGCCAGGGGTAACAGGTATGATACCGATATACTTCAGCAGGAGAGAAACAGGATAACCAGGGAGCTGAAAGACATTGGGTTTTTCAGGTTCTCAAGGGACCACGTTTTCTTCCAGGTTGACAGTACACTGAATATGAACATGGTTGACCTGGCGGTAATAATCGAGAACCCCCGCATAAGGACTAACTCCGGAACCAGCGGAGAGGCGCGGCACAGGCGGTACAGGCTGAACAAAATTGACATTTACCCGGACTTCTCCAGGGTAGCACCCTCAAGGATATTCCCTGACACCACAGTATACTACGAAAACAACGACAGCCTGGCCGGATATACATTCTACCATAACGGCCCCATGCGTATAAGGCCAAGGACGATAGCAAACAATATAAGGTTCAGGCCGGGTGATTTTTACAGCATCAGCAGGCATGAACAGTCACAGCATTATCTTTCGGGCCTGAGGAACTTCCGGTTCATAAATATACATTTCAGGGAAACTGAATCCGGCCCGGATGGCCTAGCAGAGAGTACCGATACTATCGGCTGGCTGAACGTCAGGACAGAGTTAACCCCTTCCCCCTCAAATGCCTTCACCCTGGAGGCAGAGGGTCTCAATACCGCAGGCAACCTCGGTATTGCAAGCAACTTTTTGTTCCAGAACAGGAACCTGTTCAGGGGTGCAGAGAGACTGAACCTGAGGTTCAAGGGGGCACTTGAGGTTTCAGGGGAGACGTCGGATGAGGAGGTTTTTCAAAGGCTGCCGTTCAATACCCTTGAGCTGGGAACAGATATATCAGTGGACATACCCAAGCTTCTGACACCATTCCGTCTAGAAAGGCTGTCACAGACAGCAAGACCGCAGACTACCATACAAAGCGGTATAAACTACAGGCAGAGGCCCGACTACACGCGCTATATACTGAACTTCAGTTACGGTTTCCAGTGGACCCCGGACCTTCAGCACCAGCATCAGTTTACCCCCCTTGAAATAAGCTCGATAAAGATATTCAATGACTCCATACTCCAGTCGAGGATACCCGATGCAAACCCCCTGATAATGAGCCGCTACAAGGACCACCTCATAGGCGGCATGAAGTACAGGTACACCCACACGACCCAGCATCTTAACCGGCAGACAGACTTTGTCTATTTCAGGGGCAATATTGAAACCTCCGGGAACCTGATGTACCTGGCAGCGCAACAATTCAGCATGCCACGTAACGAGGAGGGGAGCTATACCATCCGGGACATCCCCTTCGCACAGTACATAAAGGCTGATGCCGACCTTAGGCTCTACCGGTCGACAGGAGGCGGCAACGCACTGGTCTTCCGTGTTATGGGAGGGGCAGGTGTCCCATTTGGCAATATTGACGTAATGCCTTTTATCAAGAGTTACTACGGAGGTGGTGCCAACAGTGTAAGGGCCTGGAGCATATATAACCTGGGGCCGGGCGGCTACATGGAAACCGACGCCCCGAGGTTTGACAAATACGGCGACATAAAGCTGGAAGCAAATGTAGAATACCGCTTCCCTGCATACAGGTTCCTGCACGGGGCATTTTTCCTGGACGCGGGTAATGTATGGTTCCTGGAAAAGAATGAACAGTTCCCTCTGGGAGAGTTCGATCCCGGCCGCTTCTACAGGGAAATCGCCGTCGGTGCGGGTGCTGGCATCAGGTTCGACTTTGACTTTTTCCTGGTAAGGCTTGATGCTGCCTTTCCCCTTAGGAACCCCGCCAATGCAGAGGGAGAAAGGTGGATATCAGGAGTGCCCGGCTTCGGCAGGTGGAACTTAAACCTGGGTATTGGATACCCCTTCTGATACGTCATGAACCAAAACAGGATATCTGAACAGATCAGTCAACATTTCCCGTATGAGCCCACAAACGACCAGAAACAGCTCATCAGGAAGCTCACATCATTTTTGACTACCTCTTACCCAAACCCCCTGTTTATACTTAAGGGTTACGCCGGCACCGGAAAAACCGCCGTAATAAGCAGCCTTGTCAGGATGTACCAGGGCACAGGCAGAAATACCATGCTGCTTGCCCCCACAGGGAGGGCGGCCAAGGTTCTCTCCTCCTATTCGGGTGCCCCTGCATTCACCATACACAGGAAGATATACCGCCTTCAAAACAGTGAAGGTGGCGTACCTGTACTGGCAAAGATGCCGAACAAACACCGCAACACTCTATTTATCGTTGACGAGGCCTCCATGATACCCCTGCTCGGCAGCGACCGCAGGGACAGTCTTTTCGGTGAGGTTAACCTGCTTGATGACCTTGTAAGCTATGTATACAGCGGCAGTAACTGCAGTATGATACTCCTTGGGGATACCGCACAGCTGCCACCGGTAATGTCACCTTCCAGCCCTGCACTTGACCGGAAGCTCCTTGAAAGCCGGTACAGCCTCACGACAATGGAGTACGAGTTAAGGGAGGTGGTCAGGCAAAGCAGGGACAGCGGCATTTTATGGAATGCCACCATGCTCAGGGAAATGATCGGAAGTGGCAGGAGCGGGTTCCCGGAGTTCAGTGCCGGAACTTCCGCTGACGTGA
>PWNY01000346.1 GCA_003557805.1 Bacteroidales bacterium
TATTACAGCCACAGGTGGTTATGCGTTCCCGGTATTGGACCATGACCTGGGTATGGCACTCACATATCCGTCTTTGCTGGCCATGGGTACAGACAACCACTTAAGCCTGAATTTTGTTGATTATTTCGATGATATCAACTATGGCACCATTGCATTTTCACATTTTTTTGAACGATTGGGGCATTTTAGCGGTTCATTACAGTATATTGATTACGGGCGGTTTACTGAAGCTGACGAAACAGGCCTGATAACAGGACATTTTACTGCCGGTGAATACAGCCTCCAGCTCGGGTGGGGCAGAATGCTGAATGAGAACTTTTCAATTGGAAGCAATGTGAAGTTGATATACTCCTCCTTTTATGATCATGATTCATTCGGGCTGGCAACTGATGTAGCGGCATCATACCATGATGAAGAAAGACTTTTTACCGCATATTTCCTGGCCAGGAATATTGGCAGGCAGCTTACATACTATCATGACGGGAACCGGGAACCATTGCCTTTCGATTTGCTGATAGGCTTTTCAAAGGCACTTGAGAACGCCCCGTTTCTATTCTCCGTGGTATTGACCGATCTGCATAATTTTGACCTGAGTTATGAACCTGCAGTAGAGGTTCCCGGGACGGGGCAGGATGAAAATGGTGATAATTTTCAGGACAGGGTGGTCGACCTTGCCGGAAACTTTCTAAGGCATGCTGTAGTGGGTTTGGAGTTTACCCCAGTACAGAGCTTTAGTTTACGGATGGGCTACAATTACCGCCGGCGGCAGGAGATGAAGGCTGACAGCAGGCTGTCGACTGTGGGGTTCTCATGGGGGTTTGGCCTGAAAATTAACCGCTTTCAGATAAATTACGGGCGTTCAAACTATCACCTGGCTGGATCACCAAATCATATTTCAATAAGTACAAGCCTGCAGGAATTGTTCGGCAGTCCAGAGACAGTTCCTGCAGTTGCGTTTGAAAGATAAGCAGCCCTGGAGGGTATAAAATCAAACAGTTTCAATGCTTCCATTTTATAAAAAGTCAGGCGCCCCATTTTCAAGTTTGCTGCTTTGTGTTGTGCTTATTTTTACAGCAAGTGCGGATGGGGAAGGACAATATGATCCGCTGCATGCATTTACGGTTGATAAAAATGGTTTTTGGGTCTTTTTTACCGACAAGTGTGCTGAAGATTTTGACCCCTACCTGTTTTTTGATGAAAAAGCCATTGAACGAAGAGAAAGGCAGGGGATATGCCTTTACCATCCGGATGATATACCGGTAAGGCAGGAATATATCGACTCACTTGGATCGATTGGCCTTCGTATAAGCACATCATCACGTTGGCTCAATGCAGTACATGTTTACTCCTCACCATCATTGGCCTGGAGTCTTGAGGAAATAGGGTTTGTCAGTGAGGTCAGGCCGGCTGTTTTTCGCTTAGTGCCTGCGTCAGTTTATCCTGCTGCTTCCCCTGGCATAAATCCATCCGATACGGCATTATTAAAAGCACAGCAGGCACATATGCAGTCGGGTCTGTTTGCGGACAACGGCATTGATGGGTCAGGTGTTCGTATTGCAGTATTCGATGCCGGGTTCAGGGGCACAAACTCCCATGCTTCATTGCGTCACCTGGTCCGCAACGGGCAGATTGTGGATACCTGGGATTTTCACAGGCAAAGGCCAAATGTATACTCAAACAGTACGCATGGTACTATGGTCATGTCAGCGATAGCCGGGAAAAGTGATCTTGGGCTGCTGGGTCCCGCCACCGGGGCCGAATTCCTCCTGGCCCGCACAGAGATATTCAGGGAGCCCCTTGCGGAAGAGCAATACTGGTTAGCCGCCGCTGAGTGGGCCGACAAAATGGGTGCTGACATTATCAACTCCTCCCTTGGCTATGTTTTCCACAGGTATTTCCCCGAGCAGATGGATGGCAAAACATCCCTTATTTCCAGGGCTGCCAGCATGGCTGCAAGCCGTGGGATACTGGTCGTTAATGCAGCTGGTAACATGGGTAACAATGACCAGTGGAGGATCATTGTAACACCGGCCGATGCAGACAGTGTCCTGTCTGTTGGTGCCCTGGCTTATCCATCCATGCTGAGGGCTGACTATTCTTCGGTGGGGCCCACCACTGACGGACGTTTAAAGCCAAATGTCACGGCACTGGGTAGTGTGCTGGCTGCTGGCAGAAGGAGGTTTACAACCGCCAGCGGTACATCATTTGCAAGCCCGCAGGTGGCTGCTTTTGCTGCCTGTATTTGGCAAATGAACCCCTCCTGGGATAATATGCAGGTATTCAGGGCAGTTGAGAGAAGTTCACACCTTTTCCCATACTATGATTATGCTCATGGCTACGGTACGCCCCAGGCTTCCTATTTTTTTTCAGATCCGGCCATGTTTTCGGCACCGACTTTTGACCTGTACCAGCAAAATGACTCCCTGCGGGTTCTGATCAGGGAAAGGATTGTGCCTTATGGCGCAGAACCGGTCGGTAATGAAGGTAAAAATGAATACCTTTACTACCAGATCAAAAACCCGGACGGGAGCATTCACAAATATTTTGTGGTTGACCTTGAGGAAGCGAACAAGATCAGGATCGGCACTGATGAACTTGCTGAAGGGCAGCAGGTGGTCTTACACTACAGGGGATATACTTCGGGCCTTGAAATAGAATAGAATAATAAGTATGCGGATTTTATTAATTTCTGCTTTTATATTTACCCTGCTTGCAGCGGCAGGGGTACCGGGCAGGTCACAAACAGTTATCATTTCTGAAAAACCGGGCAGCCATAACTGGGATAATGGATATGGAATGAACAGGAAACACTATTCCCATTCATGGTTGTCTTTCGGATTTGTGGCCGGCAGTCCTGACAGCCCAGGGGCTGACATCAGTTACTGGCGCTCAAGGAACATTTCTTACGGCTACCGGTATAAAAGGAAATATTCTGAGGTATTTTCAGGTGGGTTTGAGCTTATGGCCAGCCGCACGGCCTTTCACCCCGAACAGGATCAGTACAAGATGGTTCCGGACACTGTTGTCAATGACAGGGAAAAACTTGTATTTGTCCAGGCCGGTGCCGGTGCCTACCAGAGAGTTAATTTCGGACAAAGGGGAGACCATATAGGCAGGTTTTTTGATATTGGGGTATATGGTGGCTGGAATTTCCATGTCCGGCATATAACCCACAACAGGGAGGAGGGAGGTGAGCGGCTGCGAACCAGAAGGACACGCATGGATTACCCCGAGACTTTTGAATATGGTCTTCTGGCCAGGCTTGGTTCAGGTAACCTGGTATTGAGGGGTACTTACCGGATGTCAGATCTTTTCAAAACCGGTACTGGTATACCGGAGCTGCCAAGGTTTACAGTAGGTGCGGAGATCGGCCTTCACCCGTTCTGACAGCTCACTATGCCCTGGTCTTCTCTATCAGCATAAGACCGTCGCGGAAGGGCAGCAGAATGTTATTGATTCCCGGATGTTTCCTGATATATTCATTGAACCCGGCTATTGCCAGTGCATCCCTGTCGTCTGTGGCGGTAACGTCAACAACCTTACCGCTCCAAAGCACATTATCCGCGATAATAACACCTCCTGGGCGTGTCCTGGAATAAGCCATGTCAAAATAACGGATATAGTTTTCCTTGTCAGCATCGATGAATACCAGGTCGAATACCTCATCTAATCCTGGCAGAATGTCAACGGCTTCCCCAGTATGCTGTATGATAACCCCACTGAGGCCGGCCTGGTCTATATATTTACCTGCAAACTCCTCCAGCTCGGGATTATGGTCAATCGTGTGCAGCAGACCTCCCTCACATAGCCCTTCTGCGAGGCATATTGCAGAATAGCCGGTATAGGTTCCTATTTCGAGTATACGGGAAGGTTTTACCATCCGGCTTATGAATGAAAGCACCCGTCCCTGAAGGTGACCCGACAGCATCCTGGGGCGCAATACCTTTGCGTGCGTGTCCCTGTTGAGTCTTTTCAGTACTTCTGGTTCAGGACTGCTGTATTGGCTGGCGTATTTTTCAACACTTTCTGGTACTATTGTCATATCAAAACCTTTTTTATCAGCGGGTTGGGACTTCGCCCCTTATCATGGAAGATATGCCAGGGTGCTCATACATGAAGGGTCGAACACCTCATTGGCTGCATGGATTACCTCTTCAGGGGTTACGGACTCAATTCGCCTGTTTATCTGTTCCAGTGTTTCCTCCTGGTCCGTATGCAGGACCTTCTTTCCGGTATAAAGCATCTCGTTGAGCCTTGATTCGTGGGCCATGTTCACCTGGCCGCATAACTGGCTTATGGCCCGTTTCATCTGAAGCACGCCCAGTTTTTTATCTCTCAGCAGGGCCAGTTCCTTTTTTATCAGTGACCGGGTTTTTTCAAGGTGGGCCGTGTCGGTGCCAAAATAGATACCTACCATTCCTGTATCTGAGAAGGCCTGGTACATACTTTCGATATTATAACAGAAGCCGTGTTTTTCCCTTACTGCCATGTTCAGTCTTGAGGTCATTCCTGGTCCTCCCAGGATGTTGTTAAGCAGCAATAATGACGTCATCCTGTTGTGTGAAAAACTATATCCCCTGTTACCCGTAATGCAATGTGCCTGGTGATTGCTCTTTTTTTCCTGGCGCGTGACCGGGCGATACCTGCTCACTCCTGGTCTTTTTTTCTTTCGCCCGGATTTCTGTATACCCCCAAGGTATTTTTCGGCAAGGAATACCAGCTTGCGGAAATCGATCTTTCCCACCGAACATACTACCATCTCTTCAGTGGAGTAATTTCTTGAGATGAATGCCTTGATCTTCTCTTTCCCGAATTTCTCCAGATGCCCGGGGGTGCCAAGTATATTCCTGCCCAGGGGATGTTCCCCGAAAATCAACTCATCAAAATCATCGATTACCTGTTCTGCAGGACTGTCCTTGTAAGAATTGATCTCATCTGTAACAACATCCTTCTCCTTGATTACCTCTTTTTCCGGAAATGATGAAAAAAACGTTATGTCTGAGAGTATGTCAAACCATCTTTCATAATGTGGATACATAAAGGAGCCGTAAATGCAGGTCTCTTCCTTGGAGGTGTATGCATTTATTTCTCCTCCTACATTCTCCATATGGCTCAGAATATGGAATGCCTTTCTTTTATCTGTTCCCTTGAATATCAGATGTTCAATGAAGTGCGCCAGCCCCTGTTCATCAGGTTCTTCATCCCTGGATCCGGCATTTATGAACATTCCGCAATGGGCCACCGGAAAGTCGGTATTACGGTGTATAAGCCTGATACCGTTGGCAAGCCTGTATCTGTTGTAGATCATTTCTTCCTTAAGGGGAATTTCATCGGGTAAGAAACCGTCACTATTCCCTTTGAAATATTGGTCAGTTTTTTTCTTAAAAGTCTCTTTTTTAGCTGTGAGAAGTGATCCGGCATCAGTATCCCTTCGGTGTGGTCATATTCGTGCTGTATTATCCTTGCCGCAAGCCCCCGGAATATCTCTTCATGGGTGTTGAACTCCTCATCCTGGTAACGTATTCTGATTTCAGGCTTACGCTCAATATCTTCCCTTAACCCGGGAAAACTGAGGCATCCTTCGTTGAAATACCACGGTTTACCCTTTTCCTCCAGTACCTCTGCGTTTATAAAAACCTTCTTAAACCCTTTAAGTGCCGGATCTTCGTCGGCATAGGGATCGGCGTCTATAATAAAAAGCCTGATGCTCTTACCTATCTGGGGTGCAGCCAGGCCCACTCCCTGCGCGGCATACATGGTTTCCCACATATCTGCAAGAAGCTGCTGAAGACCAGGATAATCACTCTTTATGGGTTCTGCCCTCCGGTTGAGTACCGGGCTTCCATAAGCGTAAACAGGTAATAGACTCATTTTTCCTTTGTCCTTGATAATTTTTCCAGGTAATATTGTAAAATAATGGTTGCACTGATAGTATCCACAAGGGCCTTGTTCCTTCTGGCCTTCCTGCCAAGGCCGGCATCTATCATGGTCTGCAGGGCCATTTTGGAAGTAAAGCGCTCATCTAACCTTTCAACACTGATGTGTGGAAATTGTTTGCGAAGGTGCCTGACAAAGGGTTCGATATAACGGGAGGCGTCGGAAGCTTTGTTCTGCATATCAAAAGCCTCACCGACCACAAAGCAGTCAACCTCCTCCTTTTCACAATACTCCTTCAGAAAGCTGATTATATCCTTTGAGTGGACCGTAGCCAGACCACCTGCGATGATCCTGTGCTGGTCAGTAACTGCCAGACCTGTTCTTTTCCTCCCATAATCAATAGCAAGGATCCTTCCCATGGGGATTTTTATGCAAAGATATACAAACAAAACCAGATACACGTATATCAACAGTTCAGGCATTGGGGCAACTGTTGCGTTTGCGGGCTGTGCGAGCGCTTTAAAATACTTCCTATATTTGTGGAAATATACTTAGAACAGTTTTAACGTAAAAAACAATATAAACAAACCAATGACTGACAATATTGACATCTTGAGAACCACTGTTGAAAAAGCATGGGAAGACCGCTCACTTTTATCGGCCGGTGAAACCCGCCAGGCAGTTGAAGAGGTAATATCGCTGCTGGACAGGGGCAGGCTCAGGGTAGCTGAACCAGAAAAGGGTGAATGGAAAGTGAATGACTGGGTAAAGAAAGCGGTTATACTTTTTTTCCCGATAAGGAGCATGGAAACAACAGAGGTGGGCCCTTTTGAGTTTCATGACAAGATCCCGCTGAAAAGGGGATATGCTGGTCTTGGAGTAAGGGTTGTGCCCCATGCAGTTGCCAGGTACGGTTCATTTATCGCTCCTGATGTCGTAATGATGCCATCATACGTTAATATCGGGGCATACGTGGATACACAGAGTATGGTTGATACCTGGGCAACTGTCGGTAGCTGTGCCCAGATCGGCAAGGGTGTGCATCTCAGCGGCGGGGTTGGTATCGGTGGTGTACTTGAGCCTGTCCAGGCCGCACCCGTGATAATTGAAGACCATGCCTTTATAGGTTCAAGGTGTATTGTTGTAGAGGGGGTCAGGATTGGCAGGGAGGCTGTTCTCGGCGCAAATGTTGTGCTTACGGCTTCCACCAAAATACTTGATGTTAGCGGAGATAAAGTACGGGAATATCAGGGGTATGTTCCGGAACGTTCAGTAGTAATACCTGGAAGCATGCCTAAGGAGTTCCCGGCGGGCAACTATAATGTGCCCTGTGCCCTGATAATAGGTCAGCGAAAAGAGAGTACAGACAGGAAGACCAGTCTGAATGATGCACTGCGCCAGCACCAGGTGGCTGTCTAAATCCAGTATCGCATATGCCAGGGATATCAGCTGTAATAATATCCTATAACGAGGAGAAGTACATTGGTCAGTGCATCCGATCTCTCCAAAATGTTGCTGACGAAATAGTGGTCGTAGATTCACTTTCAACCGACAACACACCGCAGATCTGCAGGGATCTTGGGGTGAAGTTTTTCCAGCAGAAGTTCCTTGGATATATTGAACAGAAGAACTTTGCCATGGATAAGGCCAGCTATGATCATGTGATTTCACTCGATGCTGATGAGGCATTATCAGAGGAACTTACATCTTCAATACTGAAGGTTAAGGAAAACTGGGAATACGACGCATACAGCTTTAACAGGCTGAACCGCTTCTGTGGACACTGGCTGCGGCATACCAATTATTACCCCGACAGGAAGCTAAGGATGTGGGACAGGCGCAAAGGCAGGTGGGGGGGGGTTAACCCGCATGACAAGGTAATAATGCAGAAAGGGGCCACTTCATCAGTTTTGAAAGGGAATATTTTGCACTGGATGTGCGATTCTTTCGAGGAACATTTGGAAACCATAAATAATTTCACTACAATTGCTGCTCGTGAAGCCTTCCGGAGCGGAACGCCCTGTTCAGCATGGAAAGTTTTCTACAAACCGGCCTGGAGGTTCATCCAGAACTATATTGTCAAAAGAGGTTTTTTGGATGGGTATATGGGATTGGTGGTAAGTTATCAGGATACATTCTCCTGTTTCCAGAAATACGCAAAATTACGTCACCTGATAATGCAGGCCGGAAAGGGCAGGAAAAGGAAAGGAACGGACTGCTGATGAAGGGTTTGGCATGACTATTGAACATTATTATTTTGTGTAACCTTTAATTATGCTACGTATGTCGCTCGATGTTGATGTGAAAGCTGCTGTTGATGTACTCAGAAGGGGCGGTATCATTCTGTACCCCACCGATACCATATGGGGTATTGGTTGCGATGCGACCAATCAAAAGGCTGTTGAAAAGGTATACCGTATAAAGGAAAGGGTATATGAAAAATCGATGATAATCCTGGTGAGCGATCTTGAAATGCTCAGGAATTATGTCAGCGACATTCCCGAAACTGCCGAAGAGCTTATATACAGTGTTTCAGACCCTATAACCATAATATACCCAGAGGGCCGTAGCCTGCCCAAAAACGTGACTGCCTCAGACGGCTCCATTGCAATCAGGATACCAAAGCATGATTTCTGCCAGAGCCTTATAAGGGAGTTTGGCAAACCGATAACCTCAACATCCGCAAATGTCAGCGGTGCACCAAACCCCTACTCATACAGCGGCATTGTAGAACCTGTCAAGGAGGCAGTCGATTTTATCGTTTCAATCGCGCATCAGTCCTTAAGCAGGCCAAAGCCATCTACTATTGTTAAGTTAGACAAAAACGGTGAGATACAGGTTATTAGGAATTAATTGATTTACATTTACTGCAATCAGCTCTGATAGTGACAGATTTTAACAAATACCTTGATAATAAAATTTTTACTGTTACTGCCGAGGCATCCTCAAAGCTGGATAAACCCGTTTACGTTATCGGAGGATGGGTAAGGGATATATTCCTGGGGCGGGAATCTAAGGATATTGATATAGTCGTTGTTGGAAACGGGCTGGAACTCGCAACCCTGGTAGCCGGCAAACTTGACCGTAAGGATAAGCTTAAAGTATTCAAAAAGTTCGGTACGGCCATGCTTCGCTATAAAGGCTGGCAGGTAGAATTTGTTGGTGCAAGAAAGGAGTCCTACAGGGAGGACTCCAGGAAACCGGTCGTTGAGGAGGCCTCCCTTGAAGAGGATATTAGCCGAAGGGACTTTACGGTTAATTCAATGGCCGTTTCACTTAACAGGAGTGATTTCGGGAAGTTGATCGATCCTTTTGGCGGGCTGAATGATCTCGAAAACAGGCTAATACGAACCCCGCTTGATCCCGGGGTCACCTATTCCGATGATCCTTTGAGGATGATGAGGGCTATACGCTTTGCCACTGAACTAGATTTTGATATAGATCCTGTTTCTTTCGATGCCATAAAGAAGAATGCCTCCCGTATAAAAATTGTTTCCATTGAAAGGGTAATGGATGAGTTCAATAAGATAATGCTTTCTGATATACCCGGAAAAGGTTTAAAGATGCTGAGGGCTTCAGGACTTCTAAAGTACTTTTTCCCTGAGCTTGATGCACTGCACGGTGTTGAGACCGTAAATGGGAATGCACACAAGGATAACTTTTTTCATACCATACAGGTACTTGACAAGCTTGCCGGGAAAACCGGTGACCTATGGCTTAGGTGGGCCGCACTTCTGCATGATATAGCCAAACCACTGACCAGGAAGTATGTTGAGGGTACCGGATGGACATTTCACGGTCACGAGCACCTGGGAAGCAAAATGGTCGAAAGGATATTCAGGCGGCTCAGGTTACCTGTCAATGAGAAGATGAAGTATGTAAGAAAACTGGTTTTGCTGCATTTAAGGCCCATTGCCCTTACAGAAAGTGTTGTGAGTGATTCTGCGGTAAGAAGGCTGTTGTTCGAAGCGGGTGATGACATTGATGACCTGATGATGCTTTGTGAAGCTGACATTACCTCTGGCAACAGGGCCAAGGTTGAAAAATATCTCAGGAACTTTTCACTTGTAAGACAAAAACTCAGGGAGATTGAAGAGAAGGACCGTATAAGGAACTGGCAGCCACCCGTATCGGGCGAGGATATCATGAAAGCCTTCGGTATAGGTCCGGGAAAGGAGGTGGGTATTATCAAGACAGCCATAAGGGAGGCAATACTGGACGGAAAGATCCCGAATCAGAGGGAAAATGCCCTGGAACTTATGTACAGGGAGGGTGAAAAGCTAGGGTTGAATGCCGTTACAAAGCTTCAATAACCGGTAGCTGTCAGCAAGTGTCCGGTTCATTCCAGGCTTTTTCTTAACACCCTTTGAAAATTGTCTTGTATATTTGCATTAAACAAAGGGATAGGGGATAGCTGTATGATCATTTATAAATTCAAGATCAGCTTTGAGGATCATGATGACTTCCTTAGGGAGTTGGAACTGCGCGCAGATCAGACATTTGAGGACTTCCACCAGGCTTTGCTCGGCAACCTGGGGCTGGATCCCGGTATGCTTGCCTCGTTTTTTATATGTGACCACCGTTTCCGCAAGCAAAAGGAGATACAGCTGTCTGAAATGAACCCTTCGGCACCGGAAGAACATAAAGAGAGTGGAACCAGTCCTGTTACTGGCAGCAGGGATGATATTGAGCAGGTTGACCTAAAGGAAGATAAGGCCGGTGAAACAGAACAAGAGGCTAAGGGCGGTCAGAGTGACAGAACGCTGTTGATGCATGAATGTGCGATGAAGGACTTTATCGATGATCCTCACCAGCGTCTTCTTTTTGTTTACGACTACATTAACCAGTGGACCTTTTATATAGAACTGGTCAAGATTATGCCTGCACCTGGCGGTATTACATATCCCAGGTTCAGCAAATCGACCGGACCGGTACCCCGTGAACTTCTTGCCACTCCAAAACAAATGCCCGGAGTTGAGACGCCATCGGATTTTTCTTTTGGAGATAGCGAAATCACTCCCGGGGACCTTTCTGATTTTGACCAGATAGAGGGTGCTGATGATACCTTTGAGGATAATACCGGCGAAGGTGACTATGACCCCGACGATGAGAAATAAGACCCTTGCAGTTATTACCGGTCCTACCGCTGTTGGAAAAACTGCCCTGAGTATCGGTATTGCAGTTGAACTTGGTGCTGAGATCGTATCAGCAGATGCCCGCCAGTTTTACAGGGAAATGTCAATCGGCACGGCAAAGCCAGGCAGGCAAGAGCTGGGCATGTGCCCGCACCATTTCATTGATCACCTGTCGGTGCACGACTACTACAACGCATCCCTTTATGAATCTCAAGCCCTTGAAACCATAGAAACCCTTTTTAAAAAAGATGACTATGTGGTTATGTGCGGAGGCTCTGGCCTGTATGTTGATGCTGTTTGTTATGGATTTGACAATGTTCCGGGATATGACCCTCAAATAAGGGAAAGAGTTTACGGTTTCTATAACAAAAATGGTATTGTAGGTTTGAGGCAGTGGCTTAAAAAGATTGATCCCCTGTATTATGGCCAGGCCGATATTGCAAATCCAAAACGGTTAATGCGCGCCCTTGAAGTATACCTTTCGTCTGGTATTCCTTATTCCTCATTCAGGAAAAACATACGAAACAACCGGGATTTCAAAATAAGGAAAATTGTCCTGGACCTGCCTCGCAATGAACTCTTCTCTGCCATTAATAAACGGACGGGTAATATGGTAAGGCAGGGGCTTGTTGAGGAAGCATGGGGGCTGTATAACCTAAGGCATCTTAATGCACTGAATACCGTTGGCTATAAGGAGATTTTCTCCTGGATAAGCAATAAGTGGCCTCTGGAAACAGCTATTGAGAAGATCAGGGTAAATACCAGGAAATATGCCAAAAGGCAGATAACCTGGTTCAAGAGATACAGGGATGCGGCACTTTATCATCCGGCCGACAAAAAGGGAATAATAAAATATATAACGCAGGATTAGCCTTACAGGCTAAGGTTTTAGTTTTTCAGCATGGTAAGCCGTCAATCTTTCAAGTGGGCCTGGCAGGTATATTTCGGGTGTAATACCTGCCTTGCGTGCTGATTTTTCAAACACTTCGCGGAAGTTCCAGGCGACTGAACCAACACACCCCAGTGGTAATGAAGAGCTATCCTTTAACCTGAGAACTTGTTCTTTGAAAAAACTGTCAAAGCAACCTTCAACCAGCTTATATACGTATTGAGTGCCCAGGTTTTCTTTCAACAAGGGTGCAAAAGAGGCCAAAAACCTGCCTGGTTCTTTTCCCCTGTAAATCCTTTTTAATACCGCCTCCCTGTCAAGACCTGTTCTTTTATGGAATGCACTTTCAATATTGTGAGGTACCCGCTGTTTCAGATAATCACTTATGAAAGTCCTGCCCATATGTGTGCCGCTTCCCTCGTCACCGAAAAGCCATCCCGCCGAAAAAAGCCGTTCACTTATATTTTGCCCGTCAAATACACAGGAGTTTGACCCCGTTCCCAGGATACATGCGATACCCGGCCTGTTTTTGAAAAGGGCCCGGGCAGCACCCATAAGATCACATAAGACACTTATTTCTGCGCCCGGAAATACGCCTTTGAGAGCATTTGCAATATACTCCCTGTTGGCTTTCGTACCGCAGCCGGCACCATAAAAGAAGACTGAGTCAATTTCCCTGATTGAAAATCCCTCAAGATTTTTCTTTAATATCGCTGCCAGCTCGTCACCTTGCACAAAGTACGGGTTCAATCCCTTTGCCCTGAAGACCTTCAAAACCTTGTTACCTTCCAGGATTGCCCAGTCGGACTTGGTACTGCCGCTATCTGTTATCAGTATCATGAAGCCTTGCTTTTTGACGGTGCTTCAGCATCGCTTTCTGCAAGAAACTCCTTTGCCAGCAGCTCCTTAAGCTGCAAGGGTTTGATGTTTCGTTTGATCTCTCCTGCCTTTGACCAGGATATCTTACCGGTCTGTTCACTTACCACCAGCGCCACTGCATCGGATTGTTCGGTTATACCAAGTGCTGCCCTGTGCCTGAGACCAAAAGTTGCCGGTACCTTGCGGAGTTCACTGATCGGCAAAACACACCGGGCAGCCTTTATTCTGTTGTTGGTGATAATTACTGCGCCGTCGTGCAGCGGGCTGTTCTTATAAAAAATGGATCCTATGAGCTGCTCTGAGATCACTGCGTCAATACGCTGGCCGGTCTCTGCGAATGACTCCAGTTCACTTTGGTGCGTTATTACTATTAATGCCCCGGTCTTTTGTTCCGACAATGACTCCAGGGCATTTACAATTGCAGGTATGTTAAGCTCCTTTTGGGTCTCAATCTGCCAGACACCCTTGAATATGCTACGTGATCCTTTACTTACAAAGGTCCTTTTGCCAATGATCAGCAAAAACTTGCGGATCTCGGGCTGGAAAACAATGATAAGGGCGAGTACACCGACCGAAATAAACTGCCCCAAAATAGCCGTAAGCAGCTCCATCTCGAATATTCTCACCAGCCACCAAACCAGGTAGACAGACAGGATACCAAGGAATATGTTGATTGTACCGGTACCCTTGATGAGCAGGTATAGCTGGTATAGCAGCATTGCGACCAGGACAATATCCAGTATATCGAGCAGTCTAATCTGAATAATGGCCGGCAGGAATATTTCAGGCATATGGCTAATTGCTTTTTTTCAGAAAGTCTAAAGTTAATTTTTTTATTCCTGGCTTTTGTAAAAATCAACGATTTTTATCGCTTCCTCGGCTTCCCTTGAGTCATGAACCCTCAGAATGTCAGCTCCTTTCAAAAGGGCAATGGTGTTGAGTACTGTTGTTCCGTTAAGAGCATCTTCTGGGCCTGACCCGAGCACCCTGTTTATCATTGATTTTCTGGAAACACCCACCATCAGGGGCAGGTCAAATATCCTGAAATACTCCAGATTTGCCATAAGCTGGTAATTTTGCTCCACTGTTTTTCCGAAGCCAAAGCCAGGATCGATAATAATGTCATGAACGCCTAGGGAGTTAAGTATCTCAAGCTTTTCAGAGAAGAAGGAGGCAATATCCATCACAAGATTCCTGTACCTGGGGTTCTGCTGCATATTATCAGGCCTGCCCTGCATATGCATAATTATGTATGGCAGCTTCAGCCGGCCAATTGTATTGAACATTTCAGGGTCAAGCCTTCCCGACGAAATATCGTTTATCATATGTGCACCGTTATCTGCTGCAGCCATTGCCGTCGATGAATTGTATGTGTCGACCGATATTATTGCCTCAGGGAATTGCCTTGATATTGCTTTAAGCGAGGGCATCAACCTTTTTCTTTCCTCCACAGGTTCAATTATACCCGCCCCGGGCCTGCTTGAGGCTGCACCTATATCCAGGATGTCTGCCCCGTTGCCAAGCAGCTCTTCGGCACGCTTGATCGCATCCAATGGGTGACGTATCCTTCCGCCGTCGTAAAATGAATCGGGAGTAATATTAATGACTCCCATGACTAAAGGTGAGGATAAATTTATAATTTTGCCTTTACAGTTAAGGGTCCTTTTGGGGCGGAAGAAACCTTCTATACTCATTTGGTGCCTGCAGTTTTCCAGAAAATAATACCAAAAAAGGACAATGAGCGGCGATAGCAAGACGGATCAACAATATGCCCGCATTATTGAATTATGCAGGGATGTTTTTATGAAGAAAATGGAGGACTACGGAAGTGCGTGGCGCATACTCAGACCACCATCGCTTACCGACCAGATCTTCATCAAAGCCCAGCGTATTCGCTCATTGCAAAGCAAAGGTACGCAAAAAATACTTGAGGGCATTACACCTGAGTTCATAGGTATTGTGAATTACGCAATAATGGGCCTGATTCAACTTGAACTTGGTACCAGTGACACGGCCGACCTGGACAAAAAAAAGGCGACCGGGTTATATGTCTCATTTTTTGAGAAGGCCCGCAGGCTGATGCATGACAAAAACCACGATTACGGTGAGGCATGGAGGGATATGAGGGTGTCATCACTGGCGGATATAATATTAATGAAGCTTTTAAGGATAAAACAGCTGGAGGACAGGGGGGGCGTTGCTTCCTATTCCGAAGGTATTGATGCAAATTACTACGACATTATAAATTATGCAGTGTTCGCACTGATAAAGCTGGAGCTGGAGTGCTGAATTTTTTGATCAGGCGTTTGTGGTATGGATTGCTGGTTATGTTCGGGGTGGTTACTGTCTTGTTCTTTTTGTTTACAGTACTTCCCGGAGACCCTGCCCGGATGATGCTTGGCCAGAGGGCAGATATAGCCTCCGTTACTGCTATACAGCAGGAGCTGGGGCTGGACAGGCCGGTGCACAAGCAGTATTTGCACTACCTGAATGATATCTCACCCGTGAGCATTCACAAACATTCTGCAAGTGAGAGCCTTATACACCTTGACACGGAGGCCTACTCCTTTATCCCCCTGGTAAGTACAGCTGTTTATTCCCTGGTCCTGAAAAGGCCATACCTGAGACGCTCATATCAAACTGACAGGGAGGTTTGGGAGATACTCCGCACCTCATTCCCCAACACACTGCTTCTGGCATCGGTATCCATACTTTTTGCCATGCTTGCAGGTATCCTTGCCGGTATTTACATTGCCTTCAGGCGAAAACCCTGGCTTACCCGGTCTGCACTGGTATTTTCTGTACTTGGTATGTCCCTGCCCTCATTCTTTGCAGCCATTATAATCGCATGGGTGTTTGCATATCTTCTGGGCGATATTACGGGGCTAAATATGACAGGATCTTTATGGGAAGTGGATGATTTTGGCAGGGGGGAATACATTTCCTGGAAGAACTTAATCCTTCCTGCAGTAACCCTGGGTATAAGACCCCTGGCAATAGTTACTGAACTTACCAGGTCTTCGCTCAACAGTGTGATGGCAAGTGATTTTATCAGGACTGCAAGGGCAAAGGGCCTTACAGAGTACCGGGTCATTACCCGGCATGCACTGAAAAATGCATTAAACCCGGTAATAACAGCAATTTCCGGCTGGTTCGCATCACTTATGGCGGGAGCCGTTTTTGTGGAATACGTGTTCGACTGGAAAGGTATAGGCGTTGTAATTGTGGAAGCACTGGAATATTACGACTTCCCAGTTTTAATGGGGGCGGTTATGTTTATTTCTGTCATGCTTGTTTTAGTTAATATTATTGTTGATATTATATACGCCATGCTGGACCCGAGAGTCAGGCTTGGGTAGTATTATCTGATTAACAGGGATCGATTTTTTAAGAAGGATAATTCTAACATAAACCAAAAGAAAATGAGAAAGAAAATTGTTGCAGGGAACTGGAAAATGAACCTTAATCTTGAAGAGGCCAAGGTTCTGGTCAGTGAACTAAAGGTGAGTCTTGATAACCACAGTGCTGAGAGGGTTGCGCAAAACAGGCCCACCCTCCCTGATGTTGTGCTTTTCCCACCATATGTATATCTGACAAGGATACTTGATGTTTTCTTTAATTACGAAGGTGTTTCAATTGGAGCCCAGAACTGTCATCACAAAGAGCATGGAGCATACACTGGCGAGGTATCTGCCTCCATGATAAGATCGGTTGGAGCAAGCCATGTTATTATCGGACATTCCGAAAGGAGGGAGCAGTTTGGCGAAGGGGATGAACTGTTGGCCGAAAAAGTAAAGCAGTCGCTGAAAAATGACCTGAAGGTAATATTCTGCTGCGGTGAAAAACTGCCCGAGAGGGAGAGCGGGAAACACTTCCAGGTGGTAAGTGACCAGCTTCACAAAGGTCTTATGTGGCTGGAGGAAGACCAGCTCAAAAATGTGGTGATTGCATATGAGCCGGTATGGGCAATAGGTACAGGTGTTACTGCAAGTCCCGGGCAGGCCCAGGAGATGCATGCCTATATCAGGGGACTTGTTGCAGACAAATATGGAAAAAAAGCTGCTGATAATATGTCAATCCTCTACGGTGGCAGCTGTAATGCGAAAAACGCACGCGAGTTGTTTACCAATGCTGATGTTGACGGAGGTCTTATTGGCGGGGCCTCACTTAAATCAGCTGATTTTTTCCAGATAATTCAGAGTTTTGATTAATCCTTGTGGTGTAATTTCCATAAGCATGTAATATGGATTATATAGAGGTTTATATCAGGGTTAAGCCGGTTGACCCGTGGAGCGATATTCTAATCGCAGGCCTGGCCGAAATCGGCTTTGAGAGCTTTTCAGAGGAAGCATATGGTCTCAGGGCATATATCCCGGAACCGGCGTTTAATGAAGCTTCGGTAAGGTCCTTTTTTGAAGATTACACGGTTGGTGGGCGTGAAACATCACCCGAGTCACTTTCCTTTCAGGTAAGCCGCATGGGTGGTAAGAACTGGAATGCGGTATGGGAAAGTAATTTTTCCCCTGTTGAAATTGCCGGAAGATGCCTTGTAAGGGCCCCTTTCCACGAAAAGCCCGCGGATATTGACTACGATATCGTGATCGAGCCCAAAATGTCATTCGGCACCGGCCATCACGAAACAACCGTGCTGGTTGCAGAGTGGCTCATGGATACAGATGTTAAGGAAAAAAAGGTGCTGGATATGGGTTGCGGCACAGGTGTCCTGGCAATACTGGCCGCAAAGATGGGTGCCTCTTCTGTTACTGCAGTTGATAATTACCTCTATGCCTGGGAAAATACAGTGGAGAATGCTGAGAGGAATGGGATAAAAAATATACAGGCCCTGCACGGCGATGCAACTTTGCTGGGAGATGAACAGTTCGACATGATCTTGGCCAATATAACCAGGAATGTATTGCTGGAGGATATGGGCACTTACTGCAGCGTCCTTTCAGAAGGAGGATCCATATTTTTAAGCGGGTTTTTATTATCTGACAAGGAGATAATTCAAGGTGAAGCAGCCAAACAAGGCCTGCGTATGGCAGGATCCAGGCAGAAAGGAGACTGGCTCTCCCTTAAATTCATTAAATGACGGTTTTTATGGAAACAGGTTTATTTTCTTACTGGCCGCTTTTTGCCCTGGCGGCACTTGCATATATTATCGGCTCTGTTCCAACTGCCGTATGGGCCGGTAAATGGCTCAGGGGACTTGACTTAAGGGAGCACGGAAGCGGAAATGCCGGCGCTACAAACGCGATTAGGGTGCTTGGGCCCGGGATAGGTTTTTCAGTGTTGCTGATTGATGCATTAAAGGGAGTTGCTGCCATAAGTCTTGCGTCTGTTGTAAAAGAATATTTTACCGGCGAAGCCCCATTCGTCGTTTTTCAGATCATCCTGGGTGCCATGGCAATCCTGGGGCACGTTTTCCCATTGTTTGCCTCTTTCAGGGGAGGTAAGGGAATAGCAACGCTGGTTGGTATAAGCCTTATACTTTTCAGGGAGGCGTTTCTGATATGCCTTGCGGTGTTCCTGATCGTGTTTCTGGTTACAAGATATGTTTCCATGGGTTCACTTGCCGCTGCCATTGTGCTTCCATTTGCGGTTATAATAATCCGGGACCTGAGTATCCTGCCAAAGATTATATTCGCAGTATCAATTGCAATATTTGTTCCACTTACCCATTTGAACAATATCAAAAGGCTGCTTCAGGGAAAAGAGAACAGGATATCCTTAAAAAGGCAGAAGAGTTAGTAATTCTTGCACAGCGAGTCATTTTTTTGGTTATTTTTGTTAATGTCAATTCATAAATAATTAAAATCTCCGCTATCAGTGAAAACCAGAACAGTTATTGTATTCCTGATCTTTGCCACACTGGCCAGTTCATGTGCAAGGGTTCCCATATCAGGCCGGCGTCAGGTCAGAATGCTGCCCGAGGGAATGCTGGGTGAAATGGCAGCTGCAAATTACCAGGGGTTCATGGATGAACATAAAGTTGTTCCATTGGATGACCCAAGGGCCCAGATGGTTGAGAGGAGCGGCAGGCGGATATCTGATGCCGTGGTTGAGTACCTTCGTGAAAGCGGACGGTCAAAAAGGGTTCAGGACTTTGAATGGGATTTCAGGCTGGTAGAGAGCGACCAGGTCAATGCATGGGCGATGCCTGGTGGCAAGATAGCTATATATACAGGCATTCTTGATCTTACAAGGGATGAGAACGGCCTTGCAGTTGTTATGTCACATGAAATTGCACATGCCGTGGCCCAGCATGGTAACGAGCGTATGAGCCAGCAGCTTATGCTTATGGTCGGTGCGGTGAGTTTGGATGTTGCCATGCGGGAAAAACCCGAGCTTACCAGGGAGATTTTTAATCTGGCCTATGGAGTAGGAGGGACACTGGGTACACTGGCCTACAGCCGCCAGCACGAGTATGAGGCCGATGCCCTTGGAATGGTTTTCATGGCAATGGCCGGTTATGATCCTTCACATACGATAAGTTTCTGGGAGAGGATGCTGGAGTATTCAGGTGGGGCAGAAATCCCTGCATTCCTGAGCACCCATCCCTCCAACCGTGACAGGATAGAGGCGGCCAGGGAGTTTCTTCCCGAGGCCATGGAATATTATAAACCCTGAAGATATGATATGGCTGGTGGTTTTAAGTCTCATACTGGCAGGAATAATCTTCCTGCTGCTTGAGATACTTGTTGTACCTGGTGCGACGGTTGTCGGGCTGTTTGGTGTCGGACTGGTTATTACCGGGGTGGTGATTTCTTTTAACCACTACGGTGTTGCAGTGGGAGTAATGACACTTTTGGGCACCCTGGTGGTAAGCCTTATTGCGATTGGGATCGCCTTAAGGTCGAATACCTGGAAAAAGGCCATGCACAGCTCTTCACTGGAGGGCAGGGTTAATGTGGTGGAAGCCGGGAAAGTAAATAAAGGGGATGAGGGACTCTCTATAACACGCCTTAACCCAATGGGTAAGGCACTGATAGGTGATGAATACTACGAGGTAAGGTCGAAGGACAACCTGATCCCTGAGAACAAACCTGTTATTGTGGTTAAAGTTGAAGGAAATAAAATAATTGTAAAACAAAAAGAGGAATAAACATGGACCAGATCGGAATCATTATTGCCATAGCCCTTGTCAGTATAGTAGGCTTATGGATCATTTTTTACTTCATACCAGTGGGGCTCTGGTTTTCAGCCCTTGTATCCGGTGTACGCATCAGCCTGCTGCAACTGGTACTGATGCGCTGGCGTAAGATACCACCGGCGGTGATCGTTAATAACCTGATTTCTGCGACAAAGGCTGGCCTGACCCTGAACCGCAACGACCTTGAGGCACATTACCTTGCCGGGGGAAGGGTAAAGGCAGTTGTTAATGCGCTGATCAGTGCAGACAAGGCCAATATACCACTGGATTTCAAGACCGCTACAGCAATTGACCTTGCAGGTCGTGACGTACTTGAAGCGGTTCAGATGTCAGTAAAACCAAAGGTTATCAATACACCCCCGGTAGCCGCCGTGGCCAAGGACGGTATCCAGCTGATAGCCAAGGCCAGGGTTACGCTGCGTGCCAATATAAAACAGCTGGTAGGAGGTGCAGGCGAGGAGACAATTCTTGCAAGGGTAGGTGAGGGTATTGTAACATCCATTGGTTCTGCCCAGCATCACAAGCAGGTACTGGAAAA
>PWNY01000390.1 GCA_003557805.1 Bacteroidales bacterium
CCCGGCTTCATGAAAACAGAAGCAGCTGGAGAGATAAGCTGGATCTGCTAAGTGAGGCAAGGCTTAACATATCCTATAAGGCAACGTACAGGTTAAGTTTGTTTGGAGGCCCTGTACTTTACAACCAGTACTACAGGGAAAACCCTGATACAGGTGTAAGCGGCCGTGACATTGCACCCTCATGGGTGTTTGGCGAAAGGGAAAAAAATGGTTATGCCTCCAGGTGGTGGCCGGGTGCCAGGGCCGGGGTAAGGATCACTCTTTTCTGACATAAGCTGTAAGCCGCAACAGTTTGCCTGCAAATACCGGAACATCCGGCATACTGAACACCAGTGGGTTTTTCCTGCCGTCAATAACCAGCTGGACTGTATTGTCCTCAATGGAGATTGTTATATCCATAATACGGTCCAGGGAGTATGAACGGCTCCCCCTTCCGGCAATCAGTATCCTGTCATCGCTTAGGTATATATCTCCCTCCATGTCAATATCGTACCCGATCTCTTTATACCTTACAAGCTGCCTCTGGTACTGCCTAATGATCTTCTCCCTTAAAAGCCTGCCGTAACCTGCATAATAACACTTCTCTCCGCCTTTAGGCAGGGCGGGGATCTTAAGCTCTTCAAGAGGGCCTTCAGAAGAGTCCCTTAAGAGGCTGAGCTGTTCTATCTGGTACCTTTCCCTTTCTATATCATCATCATCTATGCCCAGTGCCAACTGCAGCTGCTCCAGGTTCTCCTCCTCCTGCTTCGTCAACATATGATCCTCAATTAACTCATCCAGGAACTCGGAATAGACATCAGCCTTTAAGAGCCTTATAAGCTCCCGTGACACCGAAAGCTGTGATTCAAGCTCGCCTAGCTCAAAGGGAAGAATATAATCGGGATCTTCATAAAAGGCATCCAGGAACATGGCAAATATGTGATAATCAGCCCATGGCCTGTATGCCTTCCGGATATCACCCGTCCCTTGCAATTGTATAAGAGCTTTCACATTTTCCCTTTTCTCCAGCCCCTCCTCTATACGCTCTACCAGCTTCCTTGCCTTTTCCCTGTGCTTGTGGTGATTCGTATTGAGCGCGACTCCCCCGCCCAGAAGAACAAAACCCGCTGTAAGGAAGACATAATCCTGCATGCCGAACCATAAAAGGGCCATTAAAAAGCCCCCTACAAGCATTGCATTTGCAAGCCTTGAATGTCCGGGTAACAGGGGTGACTCCGGAAATTTTCTTGCACCTCCCAACTTACGGACATTATAGGTAAGGCCGGTGTCAATAAAAAAGGAGGCTTCCTCCACCCCTCTTCCCGGGAGTCTGCCGGCATCTCCTACCTTACCTTTTGCGTATTTACGGTAATATAGGCCATGCCTGCCGCCATGAACATATGCACCCTTTGGCCCGACACCTACACGGGCACCTTTGACCCCCCCTGAGACCCCCAGGCCTCCCTTTGAGATATTCAGTCTTAATGGCCCTGCTCCAAAGTATTTTCTTAAATAGAATGCCATAGCCTGTGTTATTAATTGCGGTTTTTTCCGCTGACGTCATCTTCTATCAGGTTGTATTTTTTCATAAAAAGGTTCAGCAGCCACAAAAACAAAGAGAGGGAGAAAAAGAAAAACAGCTCGAACACACCTGTGTTGCCAAACACAAAAAACAGCAGCAGGGATCCGCCCGCAACAATGTAGAGCATCCACATTGACCGCACGGATACCTTCCTGTTCTCCTCTTCCAGATGGCGAATAAACAGGTATAGCGAGGCCATAAGAGAAAGGGCAAAAGCAACTGCGGACAAAGCGTGCAGCCTTTTCAGAATGGGAAGATGTTCCATGGCAGGGATAGCAACTGTAAGAACCAGGAATAAAAGTGACCACACAAGCAGTCTCCTTGCCCTCCTGTGATAGAAAGACTTAAGTATGTATAACCGGATAATATAAAATGTTATTAAAAGACCTGTAACAACACCCCAGATTATGAAATTGAGCCTGTATCCAAGCTTGTTGCCTATCATGCTCATGGTATACTCAAGGGGAGATTCCCTTGTTGCGAACAGATAGGTGTAAAGAGGTATAAAAATAATCGCAAAAATGGCAAAATAGGTCGCGCGGTCCCGCATCAACCTTTTTCTGTTAAGTACTCTTCTCATTATCCAAAGTTGGGTTCACACGGGAATTTTTCAACAATATATAAAGAATTTAAAACTCCACCTGCAGTATCACAGAGAGTCCATAACGGGTATTTTCGTCAGCAGGTTCATAGGTGTCAAAATTTAGCTGAAAACTCACAATCTCCGTAATATCATGGTTAAGACCCAATGTTAGCTGATCCGAGGAAAATCCAGCCTCATGCCTCTCCCACGACTGGTACCTTCCAAGAATCATAGAACTTTTCAGCAATTTGTATCCAGCCGTAAAATAGTAGCCGCTTATTCTCTCCCCTGCATCAGGAAAATCTTCAGTTTTAAGCTTACCTGACATATACTCACCTGCCAACAGGATATCCCCTCCCTCTATCCGGAAATCGGCACCATAAACGCTCCTGCGGCCATTCAAAAACGGACCTTCACTGCCGCTCCTTATACCGTCAGAGTTTCCATGTGACCCATGAATACCAAGCCTGAGCTCTCCCCGCAAAATTCCGGGAAAGCAATATTGCAACCTCCCTATATAATAGAATTTATTATTGTTGCTAAATGAAGGGCCACTGCCGTTAAAAACACCTCCGAAATAAAAGACCCTGCCAATATCCCCTTCTGCAGCTACCCCCATTTCATAGGATTGTACAAGCAATGCACCCACACCTGACCTGCTTATAAAATCGGTTGATCCCGTGCTTATGAAAAAATCTGGCGACTGGACGGGTTTCATAAGGCCTGCCTGAAACCTAAGGGCATCACTGTGGCGGTATCCTGCATAGGCATCCAGCAGGTCAAACTCTCCGGCCATGCCAAAATAAACTTTATAAAAATACCCCTTTTCAGTCGTTCCACTGAATTTTATGCGTGCATTCGGGATTTCAAACCTGCGTCCTCCCTGGAAGTCATCATCATAAAGTGAGTATCTGAAGCCGGCCTGTAAAAGCATGTTCACCGTAAAATGATCCTGCTTCAGGATCCCGGCTCTATTCTGAATCCAGGTATTATCAGCTGCACTAGCAACAGCTGTTTCAAGGAATAAAAATGCAAAAAAAGATAAAACCGCTACCGGATAAAACCTAAACATTTCAACTAAAAACCCTGTTTTGGGACCCAGACCGAAACCGAACCACCCGGGCAGCTGAATTCGGCCCGGCCATCACTGTTGGTCTTGATCTCTTTATCAATATGCTCTGTAATATCAATATATGTTGTGCCCGGCGAACCGGTTTCCATATTCAAGGAAGAAGCTTCATTATTGCTTATTACCACCGCCATTCCGCCGGGATGGCCGGTGTTTCCCTTGCGGGTCCAGCCTATGCAGCCTGCATCCTCAAAACAGTCAATCTGTTCCCCGTATGCATACCTGCTCCTTACCTCAAGGAACTTGTCAATCAAGAACCTGTGACTAGCCATTTCAATATCATATTCTCCTCCGTCTTTTCCCCTGTCGGTATAGCTTGCACCGTAATAGTCAGCGGCAAACACACAGGGGTAACCATCCTTCCTCAACAGTATCAGGGCATATGCAATCGGTTTGAACCATGGCTGCACCACGGATTCAAGTGCCTGAAGGGGCTGCGTGTCGTGGTTGCTAACAATGGTTACCGCCAGGTCTGGCCTTTTACTGACAAGTGTATTGTCAAAGATGGCCCTCAGATCATACTCCCTGCCACTGTTCCCGGCAGCTGCAAAGTTATGTTGTAAAACCACATCAAACAACATAATATTGCTGCCGGTTTTTTCGATGAACTCCATCAGTGAATCCATATTACCCGACCAGTATTCGCCAACGGCAAACAGGTCGCGGCCACTGAACCCACGCATATGGTTCAGCCACTCAAGGAAAAAGCCGGAGTTAACATGCTTAACTGCATCAAACCTGAAACCATCCACACCTGTGGTCTTTAAAAACCATTCACCCCAGTAAAACAGCTCCTTTCTGACATCCTCACTGGCAATATCCAGGTTACAACCCATAAGGTAATCAAAATTGCCCTTCTCCTGGTCAACGCTTTCATTAAACTCCTTCCCCTCAAACAGATATACAGCATCGGTATCCTGATCCAGAACATTGTGATCAGCCGCATTAAAATGCCACCAGTGCCACTGCAGCTCCGAGTATTTTCCACCGCGGCCCGGAAAGGTAAAATGGGTCCAGGCCCTTATAGTTTGTTGTTCACCGGCGGCCTCCTTCCTGTTATCAGGTTTATAGGGTGTGGCCATGAACTCTTCCTGGTGGTCAGCACCAAGTTTATGATTGAAGACCACATCGGCATATACCTGTATCCCGGCCTCTTTTGCTGCATTTATGGCCTTCAGGTACTGATCCCGGGTGCCGTACCTGGTTGCAACAGACCCTTTCTGGTCAAACTCCCCCAGGTCAAAAAGATCATATACACCGTAGCCAACATCCATACCACCGGCAACACCCTTGAAAGCGGGAGGAAGCCACAGGGCGGTAAATCCCGCTTTTGCAAGTTGGGGGGCCTCTTCTGTTATCTGCTGCCACAGTTTACCGCCCCCGGGGCTGTACCAGTGAAAACATTGCAGCATTGCACCGTTAAACTCTGTCATATCATTTTTTTAAATTAATTAGCCAATTTGCCTGATCCAAACCTGATCAAATATCTTCACAGCCCTGAATATCAACCCAAAGAATACCGATAAATTGCAAACAGGTTATAAGGTAGTTCAGGATTATAAAAACTTAAAGCCTGAGAGCTATCATTCAATACAGCTCGTTTGTCAAATAAGTTCCTGGCAATAGTTAATACTCCTCTTCCAGGTAAGGGCTGAGCCTGCTGTAGTTTATACCGTCAGGCTCCCGACCGGCACCGTAATGCCCTGTAATCTCCATATTCTCCAGGTCAATAATGCTTACAGCATCCGAACGGGTGTTTGCAACATATGCTCGCTTGTTATCAGGAACTACCAGCCCAATGGGAATTGAGCTTCCTTCAAATTCTGCAAAATACCTGGTTTCATCCTCTCCTTCAGGCACCGGGGGTGTCAGTTCAATGGAAGCAAGCTGTTCCCTTGTTTCATAGCAAAAAACAGCAATATCCCCTGACCGGGCATTACTGACAAGGAACATGCTGCCGTCAGGACTGAACTTGCCCCTTATTGGGAAATCCTCACAGGTTAAGGATGCTTTAACCTCCAAAGACCATGCATCAATTATGCTTATAGTGTTCTCTCCCCTGTTGGTTACCCATACCTCATTACCCGAGGGATGCACGTCAATCCCTTCGGCTCCCTGGCCGCTATAGACCTGTGACAGCAGCTCACCGCTTTCCAGGTCGAACACGCTGACATTACCGGTAAGGATACTTGGAACGAAAGCCCTGGTAAAGCATGGTGTGGCAGCCACCATATGTGATACGTCCTGGTCGGTATACATTGCATCAACCACTTCACCTGCCTCAACATCCACAATCAGAAGGTGACGGCTCCCCTCGGCAGTGACCAAAATATCATTTGTACCATCAATCCATTGCATGCCATGAGGCCGTGTGTGTTCACCAAGGTCAATTGTCCTTACCAGCCTCCCCTGCAAAA
>PWNY01000129.1 GCA_003557805.1 Bacteroidales bacterium
ACAAGGGAGGAGTTCAAACGCAATGTGCCGGGAAGGATTATAGGGGTGTCGGTCGACAAGAACGGTGACTACGCGCTGAGGATGGCACTGCAGACCAGGGAACAGCATATCAAGCGTGAAAGGGCAACCTCCAATATATGCACGGCACAGGCCCTGCTGGCCTCAATTGCGGCCATGTACGCGGTATACCACGGCCCGGGTGGTCTTAAGAAGATCGCCCGCCACATAAACATACTTACCGGGGTACTCTCCAGCGAGCTTAGCAGGTATGGATATGCCCAGCTTAACGAACACTTCTTCGACACCCTGCTGATACAGCTGCCCGAGAGTGTGTTCTCGGACAACATCAGACAGATGGGGCTGGAAAAGAGGATGAACTTCCGCATCATAGATGACAAGCATATCGGAATAAGCCTTGATGAAACAACATCACTGGAAGATGTTAACACCATACTGGCGATATTTGCCAGTGCTGCCCAGGCCAAATTCGTCGAGTTTGTATGCGACCCTGCAGAGTGTGAGAAAATCACAACCATTCCGGATAAGTTCGTAAGGGAGAGCAAATTCCTGCAGCAGTCATGCTTTAACTCCTACCACTCGGAGACAGAAATGATGCGCTATTTAAAGAAGCTCGAGAACCGCGACCTTGCGCTTAACCGCACCATGATACCGCTTGGTTCCTGCACCATGAAGCTTAATGCCGCAGCCGAGCTGTTTGCCCTCAGCTGGCCTGAGTTTTCAAATATTCACCCCTTTGTGCCGGATGACCAGGCTGCCGGCTACCACGAGCTGATACGCCAGCTTGAGAGTGACCTGTGTGAAATCACCGGCTTCTCAGGCTTTTCCTTCATGCCCAACTCCGGTGCCTCGGGTGAGTATACCGGCCTTATGGTGATCAGGGCGTACCATGAGAGCCGTGGCGAAGGCCACAGGGACATTACCCTGATCCCCTCATCTGCACACGGTACCAACCCGGCAAGCGCCGTGATGGCGGGGACCAGGGTGGTTGTCGTGAAGTGTGATGATAACGGCAACATCGATATTGATGATCTGCGCAGCAAGGCCGAAAAGCACAGCGACAATCTGGCTGCCATTATGGTCACCTATCCATCGACACACGGGGTGTTCGAGGAGGATATACTTGAAGTAACAAAGATCATCCATGAGCATGGAGGACAGGTGTACATGGATGGTGCCAATATGAACGCACAGGTGGGTTATACCAACCCGGCCATATGCGGTGCTGACGTTTGCCACCTGAACCTGCACAAGACCTTTGCGATCCCCCATGGCGGGGGCGGTCCCGGTGTCGGCCCCATAGGTGTGGTGGATCACCTGCTGCCCTTTTTGCCAGGCCACCCGCTGAAGAAGACCGGGGGCGACCAGGGTATAAATGCCATTGCAGCATCACCTTACGGAAGTGCTTTCATACTCCCGATAACCTACGGTTATATAAAGCTGCTGGGCGGTAAGGGCCTTATGGAGGCAACCCGTATTGCCATCCTTAGCACCAACTACATAAAGGCCTCCCTGGAAGAGCACTACAAGGTACTCTACACAGGCAGGAACGGCTGGTCAGCCCACGAGATGATACTGGACTGCAACCCCTTTAAGCGCAGCATACAGGTAGATGCAATTGACATTGCAAAACGCCTTATGGACTATGGCTTCCATGCACCCACGGTAGCATTTCCCGTTCCCGGCACCCTGATGGTGGAGCCCACCGAGAGCGAGCCCCTTACGGAGCTTGACCGCTTTATCGACTCAATGAAGGAGATACGAAGGGAGATACAGGAGATCGAGGATGGCAAGGCCGACAGGGAGGACAATGTCATAAAGAACGCACCCCATACCGCTGCAATGGCAGCAGGGGACAAGTGGAACAAACCATACAGCCGTGAAAAAGCTGTCTTCCCCATGCCGTGGTCGGCGGAGATAAAATACTTCCCTCCAGTGACACGTATTGACGATGCTTACGGTGACCGCAACCTGGTCTGCACATGCGATCCAATAGAGAGCTATGCGCAGGATTGACAGTTGAAGCGGACCATAAAAAAAGGCTAATTACCAATGGCTCTCCCGCCTGGGGAAGGGGATATTTATATTTTTTTGTGTTCCCGGCCTTCTTATTATTTGTATCTTTGTGTTTTAAACCAGTGTTTTATGTCAATACCCGAAAAACTGACTTTCCGGGCACTTCTTGAGAACAGTGCTTCAAAGTTTGCAGACAGGCCGGCCCTGGGTTATGCAGGCGAACAGACCCATACATACTCCGAGGTATATGAAAGAGCCACAAAGCTAATGTTGATGCTCTCAGCCTTCGGCATCAAAAAGGGCGACCGCGTTGCCCTTCTGGCACAGAATATGCCCAACTGGGGAGTCTCATATCTTGCAGTAACCTCCATGGGTGCCGTGGTGGTCCCTATACTGATTGATTTTACCGAGAAGGAGATAGCAAGGATACTCGAGCACAGCGGGGCAAGATCCATTATAGTATCAGAAAAACAGGCATACAAGCTAAAAACCTCACTGCCGCAAAACCTTAAATCGGCAGTGCTGATGGACAACCTTTACGAGATCAGTCTCGGCAACCTTGAAATGTCAGGCCAGGCCGTAAGGGCTCCAAAAAGGGCAAATCAGAGCAGTAAAACTTTACCGGAGCCACCGGGCGAGTTTGATCTTGCCGCGATTCTATATACTTCAGGTACAACGGGCAATCCCAAAGGGGTAATGCTCAGCCACAGCAACATCTTGTCAAATGCGGTAAACACCCTGGGCATACAGAATGTCATCCCCGAAGACAGACTGCTTTCGGTCCTGCCCCTGCCGCACACCTACGAATGCACCATAGGTTTTATCATCCCCTTCATGTCGGGAGCGTCGGTTCACTACATAGATAAGCCGCCCACACCCGCGGTTCTTTTACCAGCGATGGAGGCTGTAAAGCCGACCATGATGCTCACCGTACCGCTGATCATAGAGAAGGTATACCGTAAAAGGGTGCTTCCAAAAATGACATCAAGCAAGGCAATGAGGATGCTCACGAAACTAGACCCTTTCCGCAAGCTAATCCATAAACTTGCCGGCAAGAAGATATACAAGGCCTTCGGCGGGCACCTGCATTTTTTCGGTATAGGCGGCTCCAAGCTGGACGCGGCTACCGAGTTGTTCCTAAGGGATGCAGGCTTCCCTTATGCCATCGGGTACGGATTGACCGAGACCTCACCCCTGCTTGCAGGGTGCGGCCCGAAGATCACTAAATACCAGTCTACAGGTTACTCCCTGCCCAACCAGCAGCTGCGAATACTCGATCCTGATCCCAGGACCGGCGAGGGAGAGATCGTTGCAAAGGGACCCAATATAATGCTGGGCTATTACAAGGAGCCGGAAATGACACGTGCGGTATTCACTGAAGATGGCTGGTTCAAGACAGGTGACCTGGGTGTTATCGACAAGGATGGCTACCTGTTCATCAGGGGGCGCATAAAGAATATCATTATCAGCTCCACCGGTGAGAATATCTACCCCGAGGATATTGAGGCCGAGATAAACAGGGAACACCATGTACTGGAGTCACTTGTATATGAGATAAAAGGCAAGCTGATTGCGAAGGTCCACCTCAATTACGAAGAGCTTGACAAGCGCTATCATGAACTGAGGGAGTCAGCAGGCCACAGCTACCATGACATAAAAGAGAGCGCCGGTATAATGTATGATCAGGTGCAGCAGAAGGTTAAAGCACGCCTTGGCGAGATCCAGAACAGGGTGAACTCCAGGCTCAACCGCTTCTCAAAACTTTCATTCGTCGAGGAGCAGGTAGAGCCCTTTGAGAAGACACCCACAAAGAAGATCAAGCGCTTTTTGTACCTTAACAAAGGTAAAGGCAAAAAGTAAAGCCATAAGCAGGAACAACCTCCTGTCAGAGCAGTGAATATGTAACTGCCACCCCCACTGTAACCACAGATGCCATTACCATCAGCTTGATAAGGATGTTCAGGCTCGGGCCGGAGGTATCCTTTAAGGGATCGCCTATGGTATCACCGGTTATTGATGACCTGTGGCTCTCTGATCCCTTGCCCCCGTAATGTCCCTCTTCGATATACTTTTTTGCATTGTCCCAGGCACCACCCGAGTTTGCCATGAAGATAGCCAGTGCAAAGCCGCTGGAAATAGTTCCCAGCAACAGGCCTGACACTCCGGGCACACCGAACACCAAACCTACAATAACCGGTATAAGCAATGCTATCAGGGAAGGCAGCAGCATCTCACGCTGGGCTCCCTTTGTGGATATCTGAACGCAGCGGGCGTAATCTGGTTCCTCTCTACCCTCTATTATACCCGGGATGGTCCTGAACTGCCTGCGCACTTCATCCACCATTTTCTGTGCAGCCCTGCCAACAGCATTCATCGTAAGCCCACTGAACAGGTAGACCGCCATCACTCCCAGGAGGATTCCGGCTATCACCTTTGGGTTCATAAGGTGTACCTCGTAATGGACCACAAAGTCGATAAAGCTCGCTTCAACTGCCCTTGTACCTGCTATCAGTTCATCGGGCCTGTCAAGGAACTTTACGAACATCATCTTGACCTCCTCAAAATAGGACGCAAGAAGGGCAAGTGCCGTAAGTGCGGCAGAACCTATAGCGAAACCTTTCCCGGTGGCAGCGGTGGTGTTGCCCAGGGCATCCAGTGCATCAGTACGCTTGCGCACCTCCTCGCCCAGTCCGCTCATCTCTGCATTACCACCGGCATTGTCGGCAATGGGCCCGTAAGCATCCGTTGCCAGTGTTATACCCAGGGTTGACAACATGCCAACAGCTGCAATACCAATACCGTAAAGGCCATAGTTAAGCGTTGCCGTGTCAAAACTAAAACCGGTTGCAAATGAAAAGGCAAGTGTAATGGCAATCACAATGATAAACAAAGGCATGGAGGCAGAGAGAAGCCCGTTACCTATTCCGCTGATAATAAGTGTTGCCGTACCGGTCTGGCTGGATTCAGCGATCTTGCGGGTAGGGCGGTATGCCGATGCGGTGAAGTACTCTGTCGACTGGCCTATGGCAATACCTGCCAGCAGCCCTGTAACTATCGAGCCCCACAGTCCTATATAATTGGGCATATTAAGGAAGTACAGCACCAGAAATGACGCGATAACTATCAGCACCGCGCTCATGTTCACCCCGAAACCAAGCGACCTGAGCAGCTGCTTCTGGGTAGCGCCTTCACGGGTACGCACCATAAAGACCCCGAATATCGACAGTATGGTACCAATTGCCGCTATCACCATTGGAGCTATTACGGCATTCATCTGCACGTTGCCCTCATAACCTATGAAAGCGGCTGCCCCCAGAAGTGCAGTGGCCAGTATGGATGCGGCAAAGGACTCAAAGAGGTCCGCTCCCATCCCTGCAACATCACCCACATTGTCACCGACATTGTCGGCAATGGTGGCGGGATTACGCGGGTCATCCTCCGGAATGCCCTCTTCCATCTTGCCTACCAGGTCGGCGCCCACATCGGCTGCCTTGGTGTAGATACCCCCGCCAACACGGGCAAACAGGGCCTGGGTGGAAGCACCCATCCCGAATGTCAGCATTATGGCGGTGATGGTCATCAGCTTATAACCTGCATCCATCTCCGGGATGAAGATGTTCAGGGCAATAAACCAGAGGGAGATGTC
>PWNY01000102.1 GCA_003557805.1 Bacteroidales bacterium
CCGCATGCTGGTGCATAAATGGCGTACTGAAGAGGCAGCAATAATGACAGGCACCACCACCGTAATAAAGGATAACCCCCGGCTAAATGTACGCAACTGGCATGGCCCATCTCCACTGAGGATTTTCCTCGACAGAAAACTCATGCTGCCAGACGGTATAAACCTTTTAGACAACAGCCTGCCCACAGTTGTAATTAACGAGGTCAGGGAGGAAAAAAGGGGAAACACCCATTACTGGAGTATACCATTTGACCAACTGCTGTTGCATAAAATTACTTCCCGCCTGTATGAAAACGGGGTACAATCTATGATAGTTGAGGGAGGGCAAAAACTTTTACAGGGTTTCATTGACCAGAACCTCTGGGATGAGGCCAGGATTTTCACTGGCCGTCAGTTTTTCGGGCGTGGAGTGAGGGCCCCTCAGCTCAGTACAGGGAAAACCGGCAGGCAGGTGATAATAGGAAATGAATGCTTCTATTATTTTAAGAACACCGGCGGAGCATGGAAAGAGAAAAAGATACCTACAGGACAATAAAAAAGGCCTCCTCCGGCCTTTACAAGGACAAGGGAAGCAAGTTTATATCTTTTGCCTTTCCCGTAAAGGATGAAGATGAGATAAACAGCAAGTTGGCAGGGCTTAAAAAGGAGTACCATGATGCCCGCCACCATTGTTACGCCTGGTCACTTGGATATGATGGGGAGTCCCACAGGTATAATGATGACGGGGAACCCTCCGGGACTGCGGGGAAACCAATATTTGGCCAGATAAGGTCTTTCACACTGTGCAATATACTAATTGTTGTTGTAAGATATTTTGGCGGTACAAAACTCGGTGTAAGAGGGCTTATAAATGCCTACAAGGGTGCTGCGCTGGACTCCATAGAAAATAATACCATCATTACCAATACCATTAAAGACCATTACAGGCTGCGTTTTGAATATCCACAGATGAACGATATAATGCGGGTTTTAAAGGAAAATGACCTGCCGCAGATTAAACATGATTTCGGGCTTGACTGCAGCCTGGAGTTCTCGGTCAGGCTATCGAAAAAAGCCATTGTAATACCCCAGCTGGAACAAATTAAGGATGTTGAACTGGACTACCTGTACAGGCTTTAAACAGACTGTTTTTAATTAATAAATAATCTCCTCTTTCCTGTTGCTTTTTATCTTTTTAAGTATTAATATTGCTTTGCTCAGTTACCATCTTAATTTTTTGTCCTGCAACATGATATTATACCCCAAACGCCTATACGGCAAGGCTATCTATTTACTCTTAATTTTGTTGTGTGCATGCTCCGCGCCCCAGTCACCTGCTTATATAGAAGGGGGAATAATACCGGTAGACAGCAGTACTGCACCTGAAAAGGATGAAGCCGTGGAAGCCGTCATATCAGGGTACAGGGCCGGGCTTGAAGATGAGATGCAGCAGGTAATAGCCTATTCAGAACATACGATGGAAAAGGACAAACCCGAGGGCTTGCTCAACAACTTCATAGCTGACCTTATCATGGAAATGGGCCGTGAGCTATATACACCTCCCGACGGAAAATCACTGGATTTCACCCTACTTAACTATGGCGGTCTGAGGACTACTATTCCGGAAGGCCCGGTAACTATGGCGAGAATATTTGAACTAATGCCTTTTGAGAACGAAATGGTTGTTATAACCCTTTCACCTGAAAAGACAGCCGAGCTGTTTGAGTTCCTTTCAACTGAAGGGATTGGCATGCCAGTTTCTGGCATAAGGATAAAAACCAGGGATAACGGTGACATGGATGTAAGCATTGGAGGCGAGCCCTTTGACAATACAAGGGAATACCGTGTCCTGACCTCGGATTACCTTGCCGGGGGCGGTGATAACATGGTTTTCTTTCTTGACCCTCTAAATGAGGAGTATCTGGGCATGAGGATCCGGGATGCCATAATTGAATATTTGACACGAAAACATGAAAAGGGTGAAGCAATAAGCAGCAGCCTTGACGGAAGATTTACAATAGAATGAAGACAATGCATACAGACAGGCGAAGCTTTCTAAGATCGCTGGGTATTGCGGGTACGGCTATCCTGGCTGGTATCCCTGCTATAGCGTTGCGCGATGCGGGCCTTGGAAAGCTTACAATACTGCATACAAATGATACCCACAGCCGTATTGATCCTTATCCCGGAAATGACCCCAATTATCCAGGCATGGGGGGGTACGCCCGCCGTGCCACCATAATAAACGAGGCCAGGAAAAAGGACCCTGACCTTATACTGCTTGATGCCGGGGATATTTTCCAGGGAACGCCATATTTTAACTTTTACGTGGGAGAGCCGGAGCTCAGGCTTATGACCAAGATGGGTTACGATGCCTCAGCCTTTGGCAACCACGAATTTGACAACGGCATGGATGGATTCCTGGAAGTTTTACCTAATGCGGGTTTTCCTTTCCTGGCAGCCAATTATGACTTCAGTGATACCGTGCTTGCAGGCAGGGTCGGCAAAAATGTTACATTTATTAAAAATGGATATAAAATTGGTGTGTATGGGCTGGGCATTGACCCAAAGGGACTTGTCAGCAGGAACCTGTACGGTGATACCGTATACCATGACCCTGTAGAAGTGGCAAGGGAGCAGGAGAAGGAGCTCAAAAGCCTCGGCTGTGACCTTGTAATATGCCTTTCACATTTGGGTTTAAGATACAGGGAGGAAGACAGGGCAAGCGATGAGGTAACAGCCCGAAATACATATGATACAGATATAATAATAGGCGGTCATACGCACGACCGGCTAAAAACACCAGAGAGAATAGCAAATATGAAAAACAGGGAGGTCGTAATTGGCCAGGCTGGTTATGGAGGCACCTATATTGGATATATGGAGGTTTTATTTAATGGGGACCGGGAAATTAATTTAGTCGAAGGGTATACAACAATTTTTTAATTTTTCCAATAGCAGAAAGATTTTTTTATTCACTTTTTTTAACTAAAATTTGTTAACAACTTCGATGAAAGGTAATGCTAAGCCTAGTCGTTGATAATCAATGCCGATATTTTTTTAAATGTATAATTTATAAACTACCCATATGTAATGCAGAAGGATTGCGAAAAGGTTTGGTCGGGATGTTTGACAGTTATAAAGGACAATATAAGTCCGAATTCATTTAATACATGGTTTGCCCCCATTAAGCCGGTTCGTCTTAAGAATAATATACTTACACTTCAGGTACCCAGCCAGTTCTTTTACGAATGGCTGGAAGAGCATTACATCGATTTACTGAAAAAGACCATAAAAAAGGAGTTGGGGCCGGAAGGAAGGCTTGAATACAGTATTGTTATGGACAATACCTATCATGCCAACCAGGCCCAGCCATATACCATCCACGCCCCCACCCTGAACCGGAAAGCCCTCAGGAACCCCCCGATAAGCATGCCCATTGACATTAACAAGCCGGAGGACGAGGGGAAGAAACTGCTCAACCCTTTCATTATACCGGGGCTGAAAAAACTGAACATACACCCACAGCTGATAGACTCCTATAATTTTGACAATTTCATTCAGGGCGACTGTAACCGCCTTGCAAGAAGCGCGGGATTAGCCGTTGGACAGAACCCGGGAAAGACTTCATTTAACCCGTTGCTGATATACAGTGGCAATGGCCTGGGTAAAACACACCTGGTCCATGCAATAGGTATCGAGGTCAAAAACCTCTTCCCGGAGAAGACCGTATTGTATGTTACTGCCGAACAGTTCACAAACCAGTTCATTGACAGTATCAGGAACAACAGTCAGAATGACTTTGTCCACTTCTACCAGATGATAGACGTTCTAATTGTTGACGATATACACTGCCTTGCAGGCAAGCCAAAGACACAGGATGTCTTTTTCCACATATTCAACCAGTTGCATCAGGGCGGAAAACAGATCGTTATTACCTCCGATATGCCACCGGTTGAGATGAGCGGGATAGAACCAAGGCTGCTCTCAAGGTTCAAGTGGGGCCTTTCTGCTGATCTTCAGGTCCCTGACTTTGAAACAAGGCTGGCGATACTCCAGAAGAAGATCCATAATGACGGTGTAGAAATGCCCATGGAGGTCCTTGAGCTCATAAGCGCCAAGATCAGCACGAATGTAAGGGAGATGGAGGGAGCGCTTATATCCGTGCTGGCACAGTCATCAATGAACAAAAAGGATATTACCCTGAAACTTGCCTCCAGTGTCATTGATAAATTTGTAAAACACTCACCCAGGGAAATAACAATAGATTATATACAACAGGCAGTATGCAAGTATTTTAGCCTGCCTATTGAAAAACTCAAGTCTAAAAGCCGGAAGCGTGAAACTGTTCAGGCAAGGCAGCTGGCTATGTACTTTTCAAAGCTTTACACAAAATCATCACTGGCAACCATCGGCAACAAATGCGGGAACAAGGACCATGCAACGGTATTGCACGCCTGCAAGACGGTTAAGAACCTGATCGACACTGATAAGCGGTTCAAAAAGTATGTCGATGAACTTGACAATATGATAAGTGTGGGCTGAAAACTTTCAATTCATTAAATCGTAACAATTTTTTTAGAGTATGAAGATTTTAATGGTATGCCTTGGAAATATCTGCCGTTCGCCTCTTGCAGAGGGAATTCTCAGGGACAAGGCCAGGAAAATGGGGGTGGAAATAACTGTTGATTCGGCCGGTACGGCTGCATACCATACAGGAGAGAGACCCGACAGGCGTTCACAGGAAGTAGCCAAAAAACACGGCATCGACATAAGCAGCCAGAGGGCAAGGCAGTTCACAAGATCAGATTTTGAAGAGTTTGACGGGATTTTTGTAATGGATAGCAGCAATTACGATAATGTAATCAGCCTGGCATCCTCTCCTGAAGAGGCCAAAAAGGTGGAATATATTCTGAATATGATCTACCCAGGCAAGGACCTGCCCATACCAGACCCCTATTATGGCGGCAATGATGGTTTTGAGAATGTATTCAAAATGCTGGATGACAGCTGTGAAAAGATTATTGAAAAGGTAAAATCAAACGGCCTTGAAGGAAGCTGAATCAAGCCATAAGTCAACGCAGGTCAACCCTGGGCTGCCTCCCGGAAAAGTGGATATACTTAGGGCAAGGGAGGTAATTTCTGAATATGCCCATATCACACCCGTTTATACATGCAGTTCAATTAATTCCATTGCCGGTACCGGCATCTTCTTTAAATGCGAGAACTTTCAGAAGGCAGGGGCCTTTAAGTTCAGGGGTGCGATTAACGCGGTAATGAGCCTCACTGAAGACCAGGTTTCAGGGGGAGTTGCAACACACTCTTCCGGCAACCATGCCCAGGCACTGGCACTTGCTGCAAGAACAAGGGGGGTGACCGCCAGGATTGTAATGCCTGAAAATTCTTCAGTTGTGAAGGTTTCAGCTGTAAGATCCTACGGTGGTATAATCAGGTTCTGCCGCCCCACTCTGGAGGACAGGGAAAAAACATTGGAAGAGCTTATAAGGGAGCTTACAGCCACAGTGATACACCCTTATAACGATTACCGGATAATCGCAGGCCAGGCAACCGCAGCAGCGGAGTTTTTCGAACAACTACCGCAGCTCGACATGCTTGTCGCGCCTGTGGGAGGTGGAGGCCTGTTAAGCGGCACTATACTGGCTGCCAGGCACTTCTCACCCAAA
>PWNY01000410.1 GCA_003557805.1 Bacteroidales bacterium
GGTTTACGTTTCCGCTGTAACGGTAGCGTACCGAATAGTTGGAACCTGCCCTGAGTGCCCAGCTTCCCCTTGAATATATATCGCCTCTAATGGAGAGGTCCACATAGTCATTAATACCCCAGTAAAACCCGCCGTTCTCAAGGTAAAACCCCCTGTTCCTGCTTTCTCCATAGGACGGGATAAGAATCCCTGAGGCCTGCCCCCTTTTATTTGGGAAAAAACCAAATGGAATGAAAAGCGGAGTGGGAACATCCATTATCACCAGGTATGCAAAACTTGACACTATCTTATCATCCGGAATTATCTTGGCACGCCTGAATGCAATGTGGAAATGTGGATCCGGATCATCACATGTTGTGTACTTGCCTTCAGAAACATGTACCTCCCTTGTAGGCTGCAGCTTAACTATATCACCATGCACATATCCGTCCGCCTCTTCGGTGATCACCCCAATCGTCCTTCCCCTGTTCGTTTCAAAATTGTACCTGAGCTCATCCGACTGAAAGCTTTGCATGCCTTCACTGAACACGGGTCTTCCCCTCACGACCCCGGCGGTATCAGGCAACCCCTTTGCATACAGTTCATTGGTGTTAAAATCTATTTCAATATAATCGGCAACAAGGTGCATCTCATCGTACCTAAGGTCAGCGTTCCCGTAAATATATACTTTTTGGTTCCTGATATCGTGATATATTGTATCCTCGGCTGAATACTCAACCCTGTAGTCCAGTATCATGGCAGTACCATGTATCCTTTCTTCAGCCTGGTCATTAACGGTATCCGGCACCTGGAGCCCGTTTTGTTCAGGAATCTGGGAAAAAGCACCGGCCGGGCAGGAAAAAATGGCACAGATCAGTACAAAAAACTTAAAATTGAAGTTTGTGTACAAGTTGATTAATATTATTTTTGTAGAAATCCGCGTTAGGAATACCGTATATGTCATTAATTGCCGCATAAGGCTCCGGCAAAACTAACTAAAAAATGCTTATCTAAAGTGAAACGTTTTACTGTATTTTTTGGTATAGTGTTTTTGCTGGCCGCTGTCCCGCAACACTGTTTTTCAGACAGTAAATCAACTGCCTATACGGTAGTGATAGATCCCGGCCACGGAGGCCGTGACAGCGGGGCTGTAGGCAGGCACTCAATGGAGAAGGATATTGCCCTTGCTATATCACTGAAACTCGGTGAGTACATAAGGGAGCATATGCCCGAAGTAGAGGTTATCTACACAAGGGAGACCGATGTGTTAGTTCCTCTGCACGAAAGGGCACAGATCGCTAACAAGAACAATGCTGACCTTTTCATATCTATACATTGCAACAGTGCAGGCTCTTCCTCGGCAATGGGAACAGAAACCTTTGTCATGGGGCTTCACAGAAGCCAGGCCAACCTTGAGGTGGCAAAAAGGGAGAACCGGTCTATCCTCTATGAAGACGACTACCTTGAAACATATGATGGATTTGACCCGAACTCTCCCGAAGCCAGTATTATCTTCGCCCTTTACCAGAATGCATACCTGGAACAGAGCCTAAATATAGCCTCTCTCGTACAGGGCCAGTTCAGGGAAAGGGCAAGGAGAATCGACAGGGGTGTAAAGCAGGCGGGGTTCCTGGTCCTGTACCAGATAACCATGCCAGGTATACTTGTAGAGACGGGGTTTCTGAGCAATCCCCAGGAAGAGCGCTACCTGAGGTCGGAATCTGGTCAGGCATATATAGCATCGGCGATATTCAGGGCATTTCGCGATTACAAGCAGGAACAGGACGAGGTTCTCGCCTCACGCAATTCATACAGGCCGGCAACAATTAACAACGGGGCCGGCAATGATACTGAAGGAATCCGGCAAACCCTTTCTGTTGAAAGTGCGGCACCGGAGGCTGAAGTGAATGCAGGGACAGAAGCCGATGAAGATGTCTCCACCCGGATAAGTTTCAGGGTTCAGTTTGCATCCACCTCAGAAAAAAGGCCTGCCGACGATCCTGTATTCAATGGACTGGAGGATGTCTCCTGGTATTTTCACGAGGGCCTCTACAAATATACCGTCGGAAATGAACCCACCCTTGAAAAGGCGGCAGAGATCCAGAAAAGCGTCCAGGAGGCTGGTTTCAGGGACGCTTTTGTCATTGCCTTCCTCGGTGAGGAAAGAATAAGCGCAGCAGAGGCTATAAGGCTTATAAACCAGAAGAGGGAGTAAATCCGTCTGCAACAAAAATTAAGGATATTTTGAAAATTGGCCGGGAAATAAGACTCGGGGTATTAATAACAGCTACCCTATTACTCTTTATCTGGGGTATGAACTACCTCAAGGGTATAGATATTTTTAACAGGCAGGTCCGCTTTTACGTTGTATACGCGGAAACAGGCGGGTTACAGGAATCAAACCAGGTAATTATAAGTGGTGTTGGCATAGGGCAGGTAGAGAAGATCTACCTGCATCCCGACGGTAGCGGGAAAGTAGTTGTAAGGGCTATTGTTGACAGGAATGTACAGATCCCGGTAAACTCCCAGGCCATTGTTGAGGGTGATATTATAGGCGACAAAAGGATCAGTATAATACCGGGAGATTCAAGGTTGCAGCTGAGCAGCGGTGACACCCTGGGTGGGAGTATAAGCCCGGGAATTACCGACATATTGACCGGGCAGATCATACCGCTGAGTGAAAGTGCCGGGAGAGTGATCCAAAGGGCAGATTCAGTGCTTTACGGGCTGAATAAGTTTCTTAAAAAGGAAAATATTGACAGGGCAGATAATATAATTGCCCACCTGGAGCAGACACTTTCTTCCATGGAAAACATTAGTTCCAGGGCCGAACAAACATTAGGGCAGGAACTGGATAGAATTCCCGATATACTGGCAAGTACGGAGAAATTGATCGCTGATCTTGCCGACGCAGAGCCGGGTGAGGCGGTGCTGAAAGCAAGGGAGGCTGCTGAAATTCTGACCGCGATTCTTGAAAGCCTTGAAAAAGGAGAGGGTACTGCATCTATGTTACTCAGGGATGAAGAGCTCTATAACAGGCTTAACAGCACCCTGGCAGTTATGGAAGCACTTTTGCAGGATATCCAGGATAATCCATCAAAATATTTTCACATATCGGTGTTCGGCCGTTAATAATAAGAACAAAATATGCGCTCAGGAGTATTGTCTATTCTTCTCTGTGTCCTGGCACAATTTTCAGCAGTTCAGTCAACTGGCCAGACAACGCAACCCCTCAAAACGGCATTTGAAACATTCAGTTCCGACCCTGCACTGGCAGGTGCAAACTGGAGTTTTATAGTAACAGATGTCACAAATGGCAATGAAATAATCTCATTCAATGCAGACAGGCATATTGTGCCGGCCTCCGTCCAGAAACTGGTCACAACGGCAACCGCCATTCAGCTTCTCGGGCATGATTACACCTATCACACCAATATTGAATATTCAGGAAGTATCAGTGATGACGGTATACTAAACGGGGACCTGTATATAAGGGGGAGCGGTGATCCGAGCCTTGGTTCGACCAGGCTGGATGACAGCCTCTCCATTGAAAGGGTGTTCATCAAATGGCACAGCTATATCGTAAACGCCGGGATCAGGGAAATAGACGGCAATATTATTTCTGACGAAAGTATTTTTGACCTGGAAATGATACCCCGGCAATGGCTGTGGGAAGATATCGGGAATTATTTCGGGGCAGGTGCAAGCGGGCTCACAGTAAATGAGAACCAGTACACCGTTTATTTCAATGCGGGCAGCAGTCTTGGAAGTCCTGCCACCGTGGTTGACAGCTCACCCTACATACCAGGCATGAACTTCATAAACGAGGTCACAACCGCCCGTGCAGGTACGGGAGACCAGGTATATATATTCGGTATCCCTTACGGCAATGAACGAAGGCTTACAGGTACAGTACCTATAAGCGCAAGGAACTTCCCGGTAAGGGGATCCATGCCTGACCCTCCTGCATTTATATCGAAAAGTTTCCTGGAGTTCCTTAAAGACAAGGGTATTAAGGTAACAGGAAAACACAGCACGTACAGGACGGCTCCGGATGACGGAATTATTGTGGCAGGGTCAAGGCAGCAGCTTGGCAGCTGGGAATCTCCCCCCCTGTTTGATATCATTTACCATACAAATCACGCCAGCCTGAATACCTACTCAGAGAACCTGCTAAAGACCATTGGTTATAAAATGGCAGGCAGCGGCAGCTTTGAATCGGGTCTGGAATCACTATCCGGGTTCTGGGCCGGAAAAGGGTCATCTGCCGATCTCACGGGTCTGAGGGACGGAAGCGGACTATCTCCGGTTAACCGGGTACCGGCTTCTTCAATAAACGATCTGCTTATGATATCATTCAACCACCCCTCTTTCGGGGTGTTTCTCAGCAGCCTCCCTCTTGCAGGTTACAGCGGGTCTATTGCCGGCCATCTGCACGGTAGCAGGTCTGAAGGAATCCTGAGGGCAAAAAGCGGTTTTCTGAGCAATGTAAGGGCATATGCAGGGTATACGGTTATGACTAATGGAAATATGGCATCCTTTGTATTAATAGTTAACGACTACCAGGGAAGTGCGGCAGCCATGGGACAGAAAATGCTGCGCCTGCTGGATTCCGTTACCGGCCATAACGGTACTCCCCTTATGTAAAAGCCCGAAAATTTTCCCCAGGTTCCAAATAATATTATAATTTAGCGAAAAGCCATTTTATAAATACATAAAACAAAATTATTATGCAGAACATAGACTGGGGAAAACTTCCTTTCGGATATTTCCAGACCGATTACAATGTACGTTGTTATTACCGCAATGGTCAATGGGGAAAGATCGAACTTTCATCATCACCCCTGATAAACGTTCATATGGCCGCAACATGCCTTCATTACGGGCAGCAGGCATTCGAAGGAATGAAAGCATACCGGGGCAGGGATGGAAAAATAAGGCTGTTCCGATGGGGGGAGAACGCAAAAAGGATGCAGCGTTCGGCCGATGGCATCCTTATGGCAAAGGTGCCTGAAGACCTTTTCCATGAAATGGTCAGCAAGGCTGTAAAGCTCAATGAGCAGTATGTCCCGCCATTCGGGCATGGAGCGGCACTCTATATACGACCCCTGCTTGTTGGAACAGGTGTCCAGGTCGGGGTAAATCCGGCAAAAGAGTATCTGTTCCTGGTATTCGTGGGGCCTGTGGGGCCATACTTCAAGGAGGGTTTTAACCCGGTCAAAATGCAGATAGTAAGAGACTTTGACAGGGCAGCACCGCAGGGTACCGGCCATATAAAGGTTGGCGGCAATTATGCAGGCAGCCTGTTCGCTTCAGAAAGGGCAAAATCTGAGGGTTACGCATCGGTCATCTTCCTTGAGGCCAAGGAAAAGAAATTCATCGACGAAGCCGGTCCGGCAAACTTTTTCGGTATAAAGGACAACACCTACATCACTCCAAAATCCAGTTCCATACTCCCCTCAATTACCAATATGAGCCTTATGCAGATAGCAGAGGATATGGGTATGAAAGTGGAAAGGCGGGAGGTACCGGTTGAGGAACTGGAGACATTCGAGGAAGCCGGTGCCTGCGGCACTGCCGCGATAATATCACCGATAGGAAGGATAGATGACAGGGAAACAGGTCAAACTTACACCTTTGGCAAGGAAGGCGAAGCAGGTCCCTGGTCTACA
>PWNY01000104.1 GCA_003557805.1 Bacteroidales bacterium
CACAAGACAGGGGTCATGGCTGCAATCCGGGAAAAGGTTAGTGGCGGCACCCCTTATATCGGGTGGAGCGCAGGCAGCAATGTGGCCTGCCCCTCGCTGAAGACCACCAATGACATGCCCATAATACAGCCGGAGAGCTTCGAGACCCTCGGGCTGGTCAGCTTCCAGATCAACCCCCATTACACCGACTCGGTAATACCCAACCATAACGGTGAAAGCAGGGAGGACAGGATCAGGGAGTTTCTTGACCTGAACCCGGACACAATAGTCGTAGGACTTAAAGAGGGCAGTATGCTCAGGATAGAGGGTGACCTGGTAAAATATATAGGATCCAAAACCGTAAAGGTTTTCAGGAAGGACCAGCCCACCCTTGAGTTTGACAAGAACGCTGCTTTTGATTTCCTTACTTAAATTTTTTTTACTAATGCGAAAAAGCCTTTTACCCCTATTTGCGGCCACCGCCCTACTGCTCGCATCATGCGGCAGCCATAAACCGGTAACTACCGGGCATATCAACACCATGGAGCAGGGCAAACCCGGCAATGTCCTCTATTACTCACTTCCCCGCACTGTTACCGTAATAGACGTTGAAGTTACAATGACCAAGAAAATTCCAGGGCCATATGCAGAGTTCGCCAACCGTTACCTTGGGCTTGAAGACGTGATCCGTGAATCTTCAGAAGAGCATGTAATATCGTCGGTATCCATAAACAGTTTTGTTGAACCTGATCCCGACCACATCTATTATGTAAACTTTCCAGAGGATGAGGATGATAAAATGCTGCTGACACTTAATGAGGCAGGCCTTATACAGAGCTTCAACGTAAAACTGGAAGAAGGCAGGCCCCTTACCCCAATGGTAGAGAGCAAACATTACAATGAACTTGTAAACGAAGCGACTTTCAACCATTATGTTGAAGGCATACTGGTGCAGCAAATTGATACCATCATAGAAACGGTGCCTGTAGACACCCTCCTGGTACAAAGACAGACTCTCCGTCGCAGCTGGGTGGAGAAGAGTCCGGGCCAGAGGGCATCGGAAGTGGCAGAGCACATCCTGGATATCAGGGAAAAGAAACTAGATCTTATAAGCGGGTTCCAGGAAATTAACTACTCCAAAGAGGCGATCGAATACATGTACTCGGAAATGGACAGGATTGAAAATGATTATCTTGATCTTTTCACCGGTATAAGCTCAACAAGGAGGATCAACTACAGGTTCGTCCAAAGGCCCGAGAAGGAGGACATCGCCAGGAGGCACAGGCTGTTCAGATTCTCGGCTGCAGGCGGCCTGCAGCCTTCAGATTCAGGTACAGGCTTCCCTGTCACCATAACGTACGACCGCAGCAAAACTACCGACGGACTGCAGTCACAGATCGCCAGGCACACCGACCCAAGACGCAGGAGCAGCCCGGGCTTCCATTACCGTATACCGGAGTATGCCGACCTGGTACTGTATGTCGGGGAAGATAAAAGGGCTGAAGCACGTGTCCTGGTTAACCAGTTCGGTATCGTCACCCACCTACCCCCGGGAGATGTAAAGATCGAGTATCATCCGGTAACAGGGTCCATTAAATCAGTTGGTTTAACAAACAAGGAAGAGGATTAGCATGAGATATTTTATCATCACAGGAGCAAGCAAGGGGCTTGGCGAGGGGATAGCGATGGCCCTTTTGGATGAGGACCACCACCTGTTCTGCATATCCCGCAACGAGAACAGGGACCTTGTTAAACTGGCCAGTGCCAGGAACTGCCCTATAGAGTTCCACCTGTTCGACCTTGCCAAAACCCGGGATATTGATTCCCTGGTAAAGCAAATATTCACGGGTATTGACAAGAGCAAAGCCGAAGGTATCTATCTTATCAATAATGCAGGCATAATCGATCCTGTAAAAAGGGTTGAGGACTGCAATTCCGATGAGGTTAACCTTCATATCAGCATAAACCTGACCGCTCCCATGCTGCTTTGTTCTGCATTTATTAAACATACCGCTGATATGAGTACCGAAAAACGCATCCTTAACATATCCTCGGGTGCAGCCAGCAACCCATATTACGGCTGGAGCTGCTATTGCACCGGAAAGTCAGGGCTGGAGATGTTCGGACGCTGCATATCCGAAGAACAGAAAAGCGAGGAATACCCGGTGCAAACCATCTCGGTGGCACCCGGAGTGATTGACACCGGGATGCAAAAGATAATTCGCGGCACATCCGAAAGGGATTTCATACACAGGGAAAAGTTTGTAGACCTGAAGGAGAGTGGACAGCTGGTACCACCCAGTTTGGCAGGCAAAAGGCTGGCAAGCCTTTTGCTTTCACCAAAATTTCCTGACGGACAGTCAATTGATATCAGGGACACTTACTGAAATGGAAAAAATTGACCTCCACGACTTTGAATTCCAGTTAAATGTCAGGAACCTCAGGATCGAGGATTTTGACGAACTGCTGTCCATGCAGAAAATCTGCTTCCCCGGGATGGATACCTGGACACGGGAGAACATCGAAAACCAGCTGAAAAGGTTCCCGGAAGGGCAGATCGTAATAGAGATTGACGGCAGGCTGGTCGCATCTTCCGGCAGCCTGGTAATCGACTCAGAGGACTTTGACATGAATATGTCATGGGATGAGATCTGCGATTACGGCAATATCGGCACACATAACCCCTCAGGGGACACCCTTTACGGCATGGAGATAATGGTGCACCCGGAGTTCAGGGGAATGAAACTTGCAACAAGGCTGTACGAGGCACGCAAGGACCTCTGCCGAAGGCTTAACCTCAGACGTATTGTAATAGGCGGTCGCTTACCCGGTTACAAGGAGCACAGGAAAAAGCTAAGTATTACCGAATATGTCGACAGGGTAACCTCCAGGGCGATCTTCGATCCAGTCCTTACACCCCAGCTGTCAAACGGCTTTTCACTGAAAAAGATAATCAGGCAGTATATGGATGATGACAGTGAATCATCCGGTTATGCCACCTACCTGGAGTGGACAAATTTCGACTTCAATGAGGAGAAGGAAAAGCAGTTCCTTGCTGCTGCCCCGGTCAGGATATGTGTGGTACAGTACCAGATGCGCCCGATAAAGAGTTTTGATGAGTTTGCAATACAGTGTGAGTATTTCGTTGATGTTGCCTCAGGTTATAAAAGCGATTTCGTTCTCTTTCCCGAGATATTCACCCTGCAATTGCTTTCACTGTTCCCAAAAGAGGAGCCGGGAACGGCAGCACGCAAGATCGGTGAATTTACCGAACAGTACCTTGACCTTTTCAGTGAACTTGCCATCAGGTACAACATCAATATAGTGGCGGGTTCCCACTTCACCCCCGAAGGGGACAGCCTTTACAACATTGCCTATCTTTTCAAGCGTAACGGGGAAATAGGCAAACAGTACAAACTGCACATAACCCCCAATGAAAAGAAATGGTGGGGGGTGCAACCTGGTAACAAGCTTGAGGTGTTTGAGACCGACAAGGGAAATATCTCAATAATGATCTGCTACGATATTGAATTCCCTGAACTGGCAAGGATTGCAGTGGAAAGGGGAACACGCCTGATCTTCGTGCCCTTTTGCACTGACGACCGCCAGGGGTACCTCAGGGTAAGGTACTGTGCACAGGCCAGGTGCGTTGAAAACCAGATATTTGTGGCAATAGCAGGCACTGTAGGGAACCTCCCTCAGGTCGATAACATGGATATTCAGTATGCACAGTCAGGTATATTCACACCGTCGGACTTTTCCTTTGCACGAGATGCGATAGCGGGCGAATGCACGCCAAATGTCGAGACGGTTATAATCAATGATATTGACCTGGAACTGCTGAAAAGGCACAGGAACAGGGGTACGGTTACCAACTGGAACGACAGGCGGACGGATATATACCGCATAGTTTCACTTGACCAGCACAGTAACACCCCACATGAAGAACAATAAAAACCTGGATAAAATGGAAAATCTGTTTTCGTTTGAACGCAAGGCATACAAGTGGATGTCTAAAAACGGGGTGGCAATTACCCGTATTGGTATCGGCATAGTGTTCTTCTGGTTCGGCATCCAGAAGTTCTTCCCGGGAATAAGTTCAGCCGAGGACCTTGCCACGCGGACAATCGAGGTGATGACATTCGGGCTGGTGGGCCAGTCTCTGAGCATGCCCCTTCTGGCAGCCTGGGAGGTGGTTATAGGGCTTACATTTATCTTCGCAAGGTTTATGCGGATAGCCGTACCGCTGCTCTTTTTACAGATGGCAGGAACAGTGACCCCGCTGTTCTTTTTCCCGTCAGAGACATTTGCAAGTGCACCACTGGTTCCCACACTCGAGGGCCAGTATATTATCAAGAACATTGTGCTTGTAGGCGCCGCAATGATAATAGGTGCCTACCACCTGGGATTTACCATAAAGAAACGGGATTAACTGCTGTAAGAGCATCAGTGCACTTTCTACCAGCTGCTTAAGAACGAATGTTCATAGATGCTGAACCAGGGATCCCCTCCTGTCAGCTCTTCCAGAAGATGCTCAGGTGTCTTTCCGCCCTGTATGGCCTGCCCTCGCAGCTCCTCTGCTGCATACCTTCCTGCTATTCGCTGCTGGAAGGCTGTCTCTGATGCCCTGATCCCTTTTTGCTGAAGTTCCTTAAGCAGAGTAACGGCATATTCAGGCATCCCGGCAGCAGAGTAATTCAAAACGGCCGACTGCAATCCTGAAACCCCCTCGTTTTCCAGTATATGGTCAAAAAGACCGGGTGACTGCTGTGCAATCTCCCTCACAGCCACAACATGTTCATGGGCCCCGTTAGTATTGTCAAACATCCCAAACAGATCATGCAGTACCCTGTGGCGGGTAAAGACCCGGAACAAAAGGTCAAGTGCCTCTCCCCCGGGTGGGATGAAATCAATGTTGTTTTCCTGGTACTCCAGCGCACTGTTGATATAAATGCGCGCAAGCCTCAGGTCATCATTACGTATGGCCCTGGATGAGACCACCAGGAATGAGCCGTATATCCCCCGGTGACTTAGTACCAGCAGGTCCCTGAGCTCCGCACTGCATTCATAGAGGCCGGAAGAGAGCTTGCAGAACCTTACCGCATTCTCCAGCAGTTCAACAGATGTGGTGAACCTCTGCTCCCCTATATACTCACGGGCGGAGTCAAAAAATGCCCCCGTGACACTGTCGGCCAAAAGGGAGGCCTCTTCCAGCTGAATGCCGTATGGGTTCATCAGTGAGAAAACCTCACCCAGCCTTTCAATGGCCTCAATCTTTCTATTTGCATCCAGATCCGCACCCGCAATTGCAAGGTGTGAAGGAATATGGAAGGGGTTGTATGTAATGGCAGAATGAAAGAGCCGGACAGCCCTTTCAGGGCTTTCTCCTGCAACTGCTTCACCCTTGTCATAAAACAGCCGGTCAATCGCTGCAATCGAGGCATTGAACCTGCCACGCAGGTCTGTTATTTCCTCCATGAGCTTCCAGTGCTTTTCCAGGACCCTTTCCGGGTCTGATTGCTCCAGGTTAAGCCACTCATGGAATGTACCCTGTGCTACAATAGCAGCGAGGGTTTCCGCCTGGCAAAGATTGAATTCATCAAGAAGAAGGTTCTCCGGATCCCCGGGATCAAGCTCACCTATGAGCTCATACGCCTCCA